>NZ_VPDX01000026.1:0-42116 GCF_013417475.1 Acinetobacter sp. YH12249
TTTAACGTCTGATAATTTTTGAATATCTTTGAATTTCATCCAAGAATTATCCCTTGAATTAAATAATTTTGCTGATTAATTTAAGATCAAATAAATTGTACGTTTTTTGATTTATGACGGAAGTCTATTGGCTTTCTATTAAATAATAGGCATTAAATTAGAAATATTTAAAAACACATTTAATATAAAATATAAATATAGCGCAGCCTATTAATTTTTTATTAAAGCCAGTTTTGAAAGGAAGGATAAATTATAAAATCTTGGTGCTACATAGAAGAGAGAGGGTTATATCATTGAAGAGACTAGGTAGACATAACCCCATAAAGAGGAGAGCAGAGTGCTTATAGCTCTCTCCAGACATCGTTCTCATCTTTCAATGGAATAGTAAAGTTAAAGTCATCATCATTACTGACTAAAAGACTGGTAGGGGTTTGCATCAAAACTTTTAAAACAGTACCAGCTTCAAAAATAATCGGGTGACAGTTTTCCTTTTCCAAGGTCACTGGCTTAAGTAATTCAATCACAGAACTTTCCATATTTTTATTCCCAAATATTGATACTTCGCTGTTTTTTAATCTTAACATGATTTTTGCACATTTAACTAATTTTTGAAAAACCGAGACATAAGTCAACAAGTCGGTCAATTTTTCTTAAAAAGCGCTTAAGTCAGTAAATTAAAGGGATAGAGATTAAGATTTAATTTTCAAACGATTTGTGTTTCTTAAACTCGAATATTTTCAGTTTATTTACCGACGAAAAGAAGAGAAAAAGACAAACGGTGACAAATAGTCAATCTAGCGCAATATCTACTTGTCACTTTTTGACAGGCTAGTCATGATCTCCTCCATTCTATTGCGTACGTTATGCGCTAGTATTAAAGCAAGAATCATATAATCTGATATCAATTTGGCTTTAGCGATTTTGTGTTTGTATGTAATTTTTTACATTGAATTGCAAATTTATGCTGCAGTTCGTTGAAAGTCTGAAAATAAGAATAAACTGTGCGTCATTTGGATGACCCGTACATCTATAAGGAGAATTAAGCCCCAATGTTTAAGTCATTTTTTCCACAACCAGTGTGGTTCTTTAGTAGTCTGGTACTGTGGTTTCTGATCAATCTTGGCCTTTGGCATAGTGGTGGATCAGGCTGGGGTGTCTATTTGGGTATGACCGAAGGTTATCATGATCTTAAAATGCCGATAGGAATCAGCCGCTTCTGGGCGCCAAAATTTCTCTGGTTTTATCTCTGGTTTTTTGTGAGTACCGCGATATTCGCTACCTTCTGGTATTTTAAAGCGAAACATCACTGGCAGCGCTGGTCCGTATGGGGCTCGGCCTTTATCCTGTTCAATATCTGGTTTGGGGTGCAGGTTAATGTGGTCTTAAATGAATGGTATAGCCCGTTCTATGACCAGATCCAGAATATGCTCACCCAAGGGGGCGGAGATGTCAGCCTACTATATCAAGGTGCATTGACCTTTATTTATATTGCCATGGTCTATGTCACGCTTGCGGTGTTTAACCTGTTCTTTGTCAGTCATTATGTATTCCGCTGGCGTACAGCGATGAATGACTACTATACGGTGCATTGGGAAAAGTTACGTCATATTGAAGGGGCATCACAGCGTATTCAGGAAGATACCATGCGTTTTGCCAAAACTACGGAACAGCTGAGTGTCTCACTCATTGAATCTCTGATGCTATTAATGGCTTTCCTGCCAATCCTGTATGAGTTATCGAGTCATGTAAAAGTACTGCCCATTGTCGGTGAAATACCGCATGCATTAATGTGGGCGTCGATCGGATGGGCAGTTCTGGGCACTGTGATTTTAATGATTGTCGGGATGAAACTCCCTGGACTGGAATTCAATAATCAGAAAGTAGAAGCGGCTTATCGTAAAGAGCTGGTTTATGGTGAAGATTATGCCGATCGCGCTCACCCGCTCACCTTGCAAGAACTGTTTAGCCGGGTACGTACGAATTATTTCCGGCTATATTTCCACTATGCCTATTTCAATATGGTCCGCATCTGGTATCTGCAACTGGACAATATTTACGGATTATTTATTTTGTTTCCAAGTATTGCCGCAGGTGCGATTACACTGGGTTTGATGATGCAGATCTTGAATGTTTTCGGTAAGGTTCGTGAATCCTTCCAATATCTGATTTTATCCTGGCCTACGATTATTGAATTGCTCTCCATCTATAAACGTTTGAAAGCATTTGAATCCCATCTCGATTAATTTTTCTTATATTCATAGACAATTTTAAAAGCCAGACCATCATAGGTTTGGCTTTTTTATTGATTAATTTTTATTCAAAATCCAATTGAAAATTACGATCTGGAGAGGTGCTAAAAAATTAGGATGAATGGTACCCAAACATCCCAATATTAGGGTATTCAAGCTATTTTTTCTTGTCTAGAATTTTAAAGGCCAGCCAGGGTGCTGTTTAATTTCCAATAATATGGCGTATAAAAATAATTAGTGTACGTAAAGGAAATTATTCAAATTATAATCTCATTCAGACAGCGATAGAGAGCATAATTGCCGTTATCATCCATGATAATAATATCTCTAATTTTTGTTGAATGAGTAACCGGAGAACTGATCTGTTTCTTCGGTTTTTTTATATCTTTTTTTCTACTGCTCTATCTTCTAATTGGCGAATAATCCAGCGTATTTACTGGCTTGGAGAATGTTAATTCGATCAATTTATCCGGCTATAAGCTAGATGGATTAGGCATTTTATTCCTCATTTTTAGTGGTAGGTCTCGCTATATTTTTATATTTATCAATCTGTTGAGATTGTTGTTTTAGCACATTTGCTATATGTTATAGAGGCCTGGGGGAGATAAGCAGTGAAGCTAAAATTAATAATTCCAACAATATGTGTAGCAAGCCTGGCTGGATGTAACAGTATTCAGCAAATGAAATCAGATATGCAGCATCCTTATGTAAGTCCTCAAGAACTGATTGTTAAAAGAAACCTGAATCAGGCTGACGGTTCGGCAAAAGAATATGTTTATTCATGGGAAAAATCCAAGCAGCATCTGGAGCCACAATCCCTCTATCCACGAACCACCTTAAGCCAGTATTGTCATGAACGGGGCGGCAAGTTTTCTCTACTGTATAAGAGCCAATTGGCTTCAGTAAAAGATTCTGCCCAGAAGAACCGTTTAAGCAAAAACCGTTATGTCACCCAAGGCATTGGTGCTTATCAATGTACGATGCCTCAAGGACAAAACTGGATTGTTTCTATTGAGCCGATTTCTGAACGTCAGCCAGATAAGAATAATACTACCCGCACAGTACGGATTCTGAGCAAGCTTCAAAGCTCGTCTGAAGCGCGTCATTTCTATCAGGGCCATAAAACTACGGCTAAGTCTAATAAAATTGTCGAGAAGAATGCAGTCAAAACCTCAGTCAAAGATGAGAAAAAGGAATTAGATAAAAAAGAAGCCGATAAGAAAGAAATAAAAATACCTGCTGTTGAACCGACAGTGGTTGCTGTCCCTGCTGCTCGTACAAGTAGTATCGAAACGCCACAACAGCAGCAGATGAAACTGTATGTAGCTGCACGCCGTGATATCAATAGCGGTAAGAACCTGAACAATGCCTGCAATAATGCCCAGCGTGCCTATAACTATGGCAAATTACAGGGTACAGAAGGAACACGTGTCTATACCGAATCCGGCATGCTAGTGGCACGCTGTTTAAGCAGTATTCCAGTCTATGCTAACCGTATTCCAAATTCCAAGGTTCAGGCCAAACGAGTACTGCAGAATCTGGCCACCAACTATAACCATACTGGGGCAAAGAATCAGTTGCGGCAGTTAAAATAAGTCTACTGTTTTCACATTCAGTTTGATCATTTATTTGGCAAAGTAGATGCACATGAAAAGTCATCTACTTTATTTAGTGGGGATATTTAAAAAAGTATTTCTTAAGCATAAGAGAACTTAAAAATAATATTTTTCTTTTGAAGATCAATGATAAAAGATAAATAGTTATTCTGTTGATAGGAATAAAAATTAATTATTATTGGGTCGCAAATCGAACCTCATTTCAGAGTAAATTTCCCGCCGCCATCTCAGATTTTCTCCTCTATCTCTCTTGTTAAATACAAGCCCATTCAACGGCATATTCTAAAAATTATTGGTATATCTCTTGCTTAAAAATTATCAGTTTTGTGCTTATGGACAGAGCAAGAAAAACTAATTGATTTTTAACATACACAATAATGAGATTTATCGCTTGAGAAAACATATTTTAAGTCATTTGATTCTTGTGGGTGCATTTCTACATTCGTCTGTGAGTTATGCAGTGAGTACAACTTCATTAAAATCGGCAATTGATCTGAATGCGATTGATCGGACGGTTGATCCAAAGCAGGATTTTTATCAATTCGTGAATGGAAACTGGCTGAAAACCGCAAAGATTCCAGAAGATCAGGCATTGTCGGGTGCATTTGCTGAAGTGAGTATGAAATCAACCCAGCAGTTATTTGACATTTTTAATGAGCTGGCTAAAAAACAGTATCCGCAAGGTAGCAATGAACAAAAGGTCGCAGATTTATACGCCAGTTATATGGATAGCAAACGTCTGGAACACATTGGGTTAGCAGGATTACAACAAGACCTGCAGCGGATTGAAAGTATCAAGACCAAAAAAGATCTGGCAGAATTTTTTGCCTATGCGGAAAAAATCAATCTGAATTTGCCATTCTCTACCCGTTTTTATCAGGACCGTAAAGCTTCTTCCAAGGCGATGATGTATGTAGGGCAAGGTGGTTTGGGAATGCCTGATCGTGATTTTTACCTGAGTGAGCAGCCTCGACAACAGGAAATTCGCAATACTTATATGCTTTATATCGCCAATACCCTGAATTTTGCCGGTCAGCCTAAGCCGATTGAAGATGCTCGCACTATCCTGGCTTTGGAAAAGGCACTGGCAAAAATTAGCTGGTCCGCTGTGGAGCTGCGCAATGATGAGGTGAGAACCTATCTCGTTGAAACTAAAAATATTATTAACTATATGCCTTCTTTTGACTGGATGAATTATTTCTCAGAACTGGGCTTAAAAGGTGCAAGAAAAGAGGTTGCGATCTCGCAGATTAATTATTTGCGTCAGCTGGATCAGTTATGGAAGGTCGTTCCAATTGAAACCTGGCAAACCTATTTGAAATTCAACCTGATCAATAGTTATTCGCCATTTTTAACAGAAGTTTTTCAAAACCATCATTTTGAATTTTATGACAAAACACTAGAGGGTGTACAAGCACGTTCTCCACGGAATGAGTCTGCCTTGAAGCTAACTAACGGTATTTTAGGCAATGTGCTTGGCAAGCTCTATGTAGAAAAGCACTTTAATGAAAGCCAGCGCCCAGCGATGCTGGAAATGGTAGAAAACGTCCGTAAAGCCTTTCATCTGAAACTGGACCAAGCTGACTGGATGGGTTCGGACACTAAAAAACAAGTACGGCATAAGCTAGATAGCATCAATATCAAAATCGGCTATCCGAAAGCATGGCGGGATTATTCAGCCCTAGAGATTCGTAAGGATGATCTGATTGGGAATATCCAGCGGACCCGGCTATTCAATTACCAGCGTGAACTGGACAAGGTGGGAGAACCGATCGATCCAGAAGCCTGGCACATGTCGCCACAAACAGCCAATGCTTACTATAATGTCAAGCTGAATGAAATCGTATTACCTGCGGCCATCTGGCAGGCACCATTTTATTATGATGATAGTCATGATCCTGCAGTGAATTATGGTGCCATCGGGGCTGTTATCGCACATGAAATTAGCCACGGTTTTGACGATAGAGGAAGCCGCTTTGATGCCAAAGGCAAGGGTGAAGAAACCTGGAACGAGCGCGACCGTAAGAAGTTCAACGAACGCACCAAAGCTTTAGTCGAGCAATATAAACAATACGAAGCTCTGCCAGGGCATAAGGTGAATGCGGAATTAAATAAAAGTGAAAATATCTCTGACAACCTGGGCTTAGGGATCGCTCATATGGCTTACAAGTTATCGCTCAAGGGTCAGCCAGCACCCGTCATTGATGGCTTTAGTGGAGATCAGCGTTTTTATATGGGTTGGGCACAAGTCTGGCGTAGCAAAAGTAATCCTGAATATCTGTTAAATAGCCTAAATATTGCCAGCCACGCGCCAGGTCATGTACGTGGCAATGGCGCCGTCCGCAATCAGCAAAGTTTCTATGAAGCTTTTGAGATTAAAGAAGGGGACAAGATGTATTTATCACCTGAAAAACGAATCTCCATCTGGTAACAGGTTTTAAAAAACAGGTCTGTTTATCTGAAAAGAGACAGGCCTATTTTTTTATCTAAACGACCAGCAGGCAGAGCCAAGACCAGTTTAAAAATTGGCATATATGCTGCTTATAAAGATTTAAGTGTTTGATTATCAGGTCAACACGTATTGATAAATTCAACTGCGTAGTGAAGCGCGAGGATAGCAAGCTTTGAAAATTTTTCTAAAAACCGCATTGGTAAGTGCTTTATTAGCCGTTTCCTCTGCAAATTATGCTTCAGATCAAACCGCTATTGCAGCACTTGGCTCGGGGATTCATCTTCAACATTTTGATAAAAAAATCGCACCACAACAGGACTTCTATCAGCATGTAAATGGGCACTGGTTAGAGCATGAGGAAATCCCGGCTGATATGCCAAACTGGGGCGCATTCACGATTTTGCGTGAAAACTCGACCCAGCAATTACATGACATTGTAGAAGAGCTGGCGAAAACCAAATCGGATTATGGCAGCAATGAGCAGAAAGTGGGGAGCTTATATGCCAGCTTTATGGACACGGAAACTTTAAATGCAAAAGGTATCCAGCCGTTAAAAGCAGATATCGCCAAAATTGAGGCCATGAAAAGCAAAAAAGATTTCACTTTGTTGCTTGCAGACTATGCAAAAAACCGTGTCAGTACACCTTTTGAATTTGGCGTGATTCCTGACTTGAAAAAGTCTGACCAAATGGCGGTGTTTTTGGGTCAAAGTGGTTTGGGTTTACCGGATCGCGATTACTATTTGAAAGATGATGAAAAGCTGAAAAGTGCCCGTGAAACTTATGTTAAACATATTGCTAAGCTGTTGACGCTATCGGGTGAAACAGAAGCAGATGCGGCTGCACATGCACAATCTATTCTGAACTTAGAAACTGAAATTGCCAAAATTCAGTGGGATAATGTGCAGAACCGTAATCTCGAAAAAATGTATAACGTCTATACATTAAAAGACGTCAAAAGCCTGGTGCCAGAATTTGACTGGAAAACCTATTTTAAAGCGACGGGTTTAGATAAAAAAACCAAAACCGTGATTGTGGCGCAAAAAAGTTATTTTGAAGATTTAAACAAGATTTTAAGCAGCACACCCCTCGATGTATGGCAAACCTATTTCAAATTCCATCTGATTGATGGCGCTGCACCTTACTTAAGCCAGGAATTTGCTGATGCAAACTTTGAAATGTACAGCAAAACCTTACGCGGTGTGACCGAGCAACGGGCACGCTGGAAACGTGGGGTTGATATGACTAATGCCGTACTCGGTGAAAGTCTGGCACAAGTCTATGTCGCAAAACATTTCCAGCCTGAACAGAAACAGCGTATGGAAAAACTGGTAGAAAACCTGTTGCTGGCATTTGAACAGAATCTAGAAAAACTGGACTGGATGGGTGCAGAAACCAAAGCACAGGCACACCGTAAGCTGAAAAGCTTTAGAGTAAAAATTGGCTATCCAAATAAATGGCGTGACTATAACAAGCTGGAAATTAAAGATGGCGACCTGATTGGTAATCTGCGTCGTACCAACAGTTTCAATTATGACATTGCGCTGGATAAGTTGGGGAAACCGGTTGATCGTGAAGAATGGCATATGCTGCCGCAAACGGTAAATGCTTACTACAACCCAATGGGCAATGAAATTGTTTTCCCTGCTGCTATTTTACAGCCGCCATTCTTCGATATGAATGCTGATGATGCCGTGAACTATGGCGCAATTGGGGCAGTGATCGGGCATGAAATCAGTCATGGCTTTGATGACCAGGGCAGCCGCTTTGATGCAGACGGCAACATGAAAAACTGGTGGACCGAAGAAGACGATAAAAAATTCAAGGAAAAAACCAAAGCTCTGGTCGAGCAATATAATGCTTATGAAGCGATACCGGGCTATCACGTCAACGGTGAGCTGACCTTAGGCGAAAATATTGCCGATAACTCAGGTCTGGCGATTGCCTATGAAGCTTATAAGCTTTCACTAAATGGCAAGTCTGCACCGGTGATTGATGGATATACCGGAGATCAGCGTTTCTATATTGGCTGGACGCAAGCATGGCGTGCCAAAGTTCGTCCGGAACTGGCATTACAGCTGTTAAAAACAGACCCGCATTCACCAGCAGCCATTCGTGGCCGTGCGACCTTACTTAACCAGAAACCTTTCTATGAAGCCTTTAGCGTCAAGCAAGAAGATCCAATGTATCTGGAAGAAGATAAACGGGTAAAAATCTGGTAAGTCTGATTTCCTTATACGATTCCAAAAATCCTGACTGATGTCGGGATTTTTTTATCTCTCAGGTTACAGAGTTCTACAGGTTTTCCAGCCTTTTACATGCTACAAAGAAGCTGCATTGTTCAAGCAGTTTGAACGGGTGAAAAAGGAAAGGAATATGGGGTTCAAAGCTTTATCGGGTCTTCGGGCAGTCTTCATGACCACAGCATTGCTGGGTACAACTCAGATTGTGACAGCCGGTCCAACGGTTGATCAGCTTAGTGACTGTTTGATGAAATCGACGACAGCCACTGATAAAACCACAGTCTTGCAATGGACCTTTGTGGCATTGGGTAATCATCCCGATCTGAAAGCTTTTAGCAATGTAACTGCAACTCAAAAGGAAACACTCGATAGAAATTTAGCGACAGTTTTACAGCGGATTCTGGTTGAGCAATGTCCAACCCAAACCAAAGCAGTGATTCAGGCTGAAGGAGTACAAGCAGTGGGTGAAAGTTTCCAGGAGCTTGGGCAGGTCACAGGTGAGGAAATACTGAAAAATCCGGAAATCAAAAGTCAGCTGAATGGTGTACTCAAATATATCGATATGAGCAAACTGGTCACGACGTTTTTGACCCCTGACGTGTGGAATAAACTAGGCATCACCCGTTAATGGATTGCAGATGCAGCCAAACTTAAACCGCAAAAATGTGGTTTAAGTTTTATAGAGCTTGCCCGGAAACAGTCGGTCTCGAATTTCATTCCAGTTGGTCGACAGCCAGCAAATAAATGAACCTAAGGTAACCATCATCGTACCGATCCAAAAGGTGTGGGACAGACTGGTATTCAGTACCCACATCGAAATAATAGACGAAAAGATCGGGCTAAAATAAGATAACGCGACCAGCATCGCAATATTACCCTGGTTAATTCCGATATTCCACGCTGCATAACCCAAGCCAGTTACGATAGAAACCAGCAACATATACAGCATAATATTCAAGTCAATATTAAGAAGTTGCGGCAGTTGTTCGTGATCTAACAGCAGCGTCTTGCTCCAGAGAACCACACTTACCATTGCGAAAAAGAACACGATTGGGTTATGTCCTTGGCTGTATTTTTTGGTAAATACACAATATAACGACCATAAACTTGCCCCAATGAATGCCAATATGTAACTGGTTGGATTGGCTTGTATATTGTGAATGACGGTTGCTAAATGAATATCTCCGTTGCCCGTCTGGATATAAAAAATACCTGCCAGACTAATACTGAGCCCCACCACCACAAAGCTATGAAATTTTAGTTCATGAAATAAAATCAGCATGGCGATGGTCATACTGGGCCACAGATAATTCACCAGACTAATTTCAATGGCTTGCTGTGCAGTTTGTGCGAGTGCTACGGCATAGGCAAAACAGATTTCATACACCAGAAATAATGCAGCTGCACTGAGCAGATAAAACTTGGGTATGGTTTTGAGTTTGGGAACGCCAAAAACAGCCAGTAAGAGCAGAGTACTTAAGCTATACATCATAAGTACAGCCAGATCAGGTCCAATACTAAAACTGATTTTTTTGAGCAATCCCACGATAGACGACCACTGTAAAATGGCACTTAAGCCAATCAGCGTAGCGAAGTTTTTCGACATGGTAAGGGCGGGATGGGAGAATGTGCAGATTGTATTCCTGTTGAGTGATTTTCAATATGGGACAGACACGATTTTATGATTAAATTCAAAAAAATCGTTAACAACCGCTTTATGATTTGAATATCCCGATCATGAGTTTAATGATCCAGAAAATGGGCGTGAAAATTAGCTCAATACCATCTGCAAGGTTGGCAAGTTTGCTTTCTCTGGCTGTGTGCCTCCGTGGTTTGATGGGTTTGCGTTGTCTTGACTGATATGCGCCAATGATGAACACAAGAATGATCAGGATAATGCTGAGTAAGATAATGTGATTTGACATGTTTTTATTTTTCTAAGTTTTGTTTTTGATTTTATAGCATGTTTTAAATCCTCTCCCTAGCCCTCATCCTTTCTTACGCTTCGTTTCAAAAGCAATGCTTTAAAACTCGCTCAGGAGAGGGAACACCGCGTATCCAATTAATCACATGACAAAGTCTCCCTTTTTTAAAGGGAGATTTAGAGGGATTCTGAAATCACGCATAAAAAAGGACTTTGAGAGTTGAATACGTCCTAAGTCTTCGAGTTTGGCGATATAGGATACTTTTTTGATGGTTATATTTTCTTATGTGAAATTGTGGAATTTTTTATAAAAAAGAATAGTATATAGCTAACCAAATAGAAAAATAGCGCATTATGAGCAATATTAGTGATCATAAACTTATAAGTATGAGTGTAGAAAATCTCAAAAATTTAAAAAATTTAGAGATTGATTTTCAAGGTAAAAATGTAACAGCGATTCTTGGTCCAAATGGAAATGGTAAATCAACCATTTTGCATGCTTTAGCATCTGCCTTTTCACCATTGGAAAACGGTAAAGGTGAAAATTACAAATTCAGTGATTTTTTTCTACCAAATACAGATGCGACATGGAATGATTCATGTTTATCAATTAAATATTCTTATAAAGATAAAAGAGAAGAACACATTATTGTCCGTGAGTATCGAAAAACCCAAGTTAGATGGACGCCTCGATATGTAAATCGTTTTAAAAGAGAGGTTTACTATATAGGTATTGATAAATGCGTCCCTATGATTGAATCAGAAAAAAAGCAATCTAAGGTAAATTATGCTACACAAGCTTTGCAAAGTCCTGAAATTAGCACAGTATTATCCAAAGCTTCGTATATTTTAAATAAGCAATATATTCGATTTAATAGTCACCAAACTGGTTCGAAAGAGTTTATAGGTGTAGAGGTTGCTAATCTAAAGTATTCAGCCTTAAGTATGAGTGCAGGAGAGCAAAAAGTTTTTCATATTCTTAAAACTATTTATGAAGCTGGAAAATATTCTTTAATTCTTGTAGATGAGTTAGATTTGTTATTACATGATCTAGCATTAAAAAAATTAATAGAGGTAATTGTAGAACGTGCAGAAGATAAGAAATTACAAGTAATTTTTACAACACATAGAGAGAGTGTTGTGGAGCGAGATGATATTAATATTCGACATATTTTTAGTTCAAATCAAAAAACATATTGTCTAAACGAGACTAAACCAGATGCACTCACCCGTTTGATTGGTGGACCAATTCGATCAGTGAATATATTTGTTGAAGATGATCTTTCGAAAATCATTGTTAATCAAATTGCATCTAAACTTAAGTTAAAGAAGCATATTCAGGTGGACAGATATGGTGCTGCTTCAAATTGTTTTACCATTGCTGCTGGAATGTTTCTTAATAATAAGCAGTTAGAAAATCATTTTTTTATTTTAGATGGTGATGTTTATGTAACAGAAGAAGAAAAAAGAGAACAACTTAAGACAAAACTTGTAGGAGATGATCCCTTAATGGTCCAACTTCAAAATGCAAGCCTAAAATCAATATTTCAATATAATCTACCTCAGAATGTATCCCCTGAAAAATTTATTTATCAAACGTTATTATTAGAAAATTCATTTGGTGACTATAAATTGGATGAAGAAGAGCAAGAAATAATTGATTTGCTTAAACAACTACCAATTCCATATGAAAATCATGGTTTTATTAATGATTTAATTCTCCAATTAGGTGAAAGTAGAGATGCAGGATTAAGTCGTATTATTCGATTATTATCAAAAACTGTGTATTGGGATGACTATGTGCAACCTATACATAATCTTTTGGCTACCTATACAGATATACTTTTGGAGTCATCTTCACCAACACAAGTTGCTTGAAACAAGAAAACCCGCTTTAAAGCAGGTTTTCTTTTAAAGAAAGATCAGATCAACCAATCAATTTCTTCATCAATTCATTGACTTGTGCAGGGTTGGCTTTACCTTTCGCAGCTTTCATCACTTGACCAACAAGACCGTTAAAAGCTTTCTCTTTACCAGATTTATACTCTTCAACCATCTTCTCGTTCGCAGCAAGCACTTCCTTAATGATTGCTTCAATTGCGCCTGTATCAGTTTCCTGTTTCAAGCCTTTTTCCGCAATAATCTCGTCCGCAGTTTTGCCTTCTTCCCACATAAAGCCAAATACTTGCTTCGCAATCTTACCGTTAATGGTGTTGTCCACAATACGTGCAATCATGCCACCAAGTTTCTCAGCAGAAACAGGAGAGTCAGTAAGTTCTAAGCCTGCTTTGTTTAAAGCACCTGAGAATTCACCCATCACCCAGTTTGCAGCAATCTTACCTTGTGCAGCACCGCCAGCAGCTTTAACCACGTCTTCGTAAAACTCAGACATTTCACGAGTAAGCGTAAGAACGTGGGCATCGTACTCAGTCACAGCAAAGTCCGCCACGAAACGTGCACGACGTGCAGCAGGAAGCTCAGGCATGGTCGCTTTAATCGCTTCGATTTGCTCGTCGGCAATAATTACAGGCAACAAGTCTGGATCAGGGAAGTAGCGGTAATCGTTCGCTTCTTCTTTAGAACGCATAGAACGCGTTTCCATCTTCACAGGGTCGAATAAACGAGTTTCTTGGTCGATGGTGCCGTCCCATTCCAGAATTTCCATTTGACGTTCAATTTCAACATTGATCGCCTGTTCAATGAAACGGAATGAGTTCAGGTTTTTCAATTCACAACGTGTACCGAATGGTTGACCTGGACGACGTAAAGACACGTTACAGTCGGCACGGAACGAACCTTCTGCCATGTTGCCGTCAGAAATACCTAACCAGCGTACCAGCGTGTGAATCGCCTTGATGTAAGCCACGGCTTCTTCAACCGAACGCATATCAGGTTCAGATACAATCTCAAGTAAAGGTGTGCCTGCACGGTTCAAGTCGATACCTGACATGCCTTCGAACTGGTCGTGGATGGATTTACCAGCATCTTCTTCAAGGTGAGCACGGGTCACGCCAATGCGTTTTACTGTGCCATCTTCAAGCTGGATGTCGATATGACCCAAGCCCACAATCGGGTTGTCCATCTGGCTGATCTGATAGCCTTTTGGAGAATCCGGGTAGAAGTAGTTTTTACGTGCAAATACAGAAGCCTGATCGATATACGCATCGATACCCAGACCAAAGCGAATCGCAAGATCAACGACTTCTTTATTCAATACTGGCAATACGCCCGGCATGGCCAAATCTACAAGGCTCGCCTGAGTGTTTGGATCATTACCGAATTCAGTGGACGAACCGGAGAAGATTTTAGATTTAGTCGCAAGCTGAGTGTGAATCTCGATACCAATAACGACTTCCCAACCGTCAATCAGGTTAGATTTTGGTTTAGCAGCGTTTTTAGCCATTATGCATTCTCCTCAGCAATTGCAGCGCGTTTAGTATGCCAATCCGTTGCTTGTTGATACTGATGTACCACAGACAACAATTGCGATTCTGACCAGTAGTTACCAATCAGCTGTAAGCCAACTGGCAAGTTGTCTTTGTCAAAACCAACAGGCGCGTTAATCGCAGGAAGACCTGCAAGGTTTACCGCGATAGTGTAGATATCACCTAAGTACATTTCAACCGGAGACAGGTTGGCACCGATGCGATATGCAGTAGTCGGTGCAGAAGGTGCAGCGATGACGTCTACAGATTCAAATGCTTTCAGGAAGTCTTGTTGAATTAAACGACGTACTTTTTGTGCTTTCACATAATAAGCATCGTAATAACCCGCAGACAGGGCATAAGTACCAATCAGGATACGACGCTGAACTTCAGCACCAAAACCTTCTGAACGGGAACGCTTGTACAGGTCCATCAAGTCCACTGGGTTTTCACAGCGGTAGCCATAACGCACGCCGTCATAACGTGACAGGTTTGAAGATGCTTCAGCAGGGGCAATCAGGTAATAGGTCGGCACGTAGCTTTCTGTCATGTTGAGATCAATCTCAACCAGAATAGCGCCCATTTCTTCCAGTTTTTTTAAGGATTCTTCAACGCGTGCTTTTACATCAGCGGCAAGACCCTCAACATTGAAGTACTGTTTTGGAATACCAATACGTAGGCCTTTCACAGATGTGCCGTTCAGGTTTGCCACATAATCATCCACTTCTTTTTCCATTGAAGTAGAGTCTTTAGCATCGTGGCCTGCCATGACATTCATCAGGTAAGCACAGTCTTCAGCTGAACGTGCCATTGGACCACCTTGGTCCAATGATGATGCGTACGCGATCATACCGAAACGCGATACACGGCCATAAGTCGGTTTTAGACCAGTCAGACCACAAAAAGATGCTGGTTGACGGATTGAACCACCGGTATCCGTACCGGTTGCAAAAGGTGCTAGATCAGCAGCCACAACCGCAGCAGAACCACCTGAAGAACCGCCTGGAACGTGATCCAGTGCCCAAGGGTTTTTGGTCGCGCCAAAATAAGAAGACTCGGAAGTTGAACCCATGGCAAATTCATCCATGTTCACTTTACCAAGTGTGACTAAGCCCGCAGCTTTACCTTTCGCTACAACGGTCGCGTCGTAAGGAGAGATAAAATTGTCCAGCATTTTAGAACCGGCTGTGGTTTTAATGCCTTGGGTACAGAAAATATCTTTATGTGCAATGGGCACACCAGTCAGGGCGGTGGCGTTGCCTGCTTTGATTGCAGCATCGGCAGCATCAGCTTGAGCCAATGCCTGTTCAGCAGTCACGGTCACATAAGCCTTGACCTGTGCATCAATTTTTTCGATGCGTTTTAAATAGTGTTGAGTCAATTCGCGGGATGAAAATTGAGCATTTGCCAAACCTTCAGTCAGTTCACGAATGGATAAGCGGTGTAAATCTGTCATGAGAAATAATTCTTTACGTTTAATTTAATAAAAAGAATGAACTGGGTAGTAATTACTCAATCACGCGTGGGACGAGATACAAACCGTCCTGTACAGCAGGTGCAACTGCTTGGTATTCCTCACGATGATTGCTTTCCGACACGACATCTTCACGTAAAGGCTGTGGGTGGTCGAAAGGGCTTTTCAGTGGTTCAACACCGTCAGTATCGATGCCTTTCAGGGTTTCCATCATGCCTAAAATTTTATTTAAACTTTGAGCATATTCAGCAGATTGCGTATCATTAAGAGATAACCTTGCGAGGTTGGCAATAGCTGAAACTGTTTCTGCATTTAAATCTGCAGAAGACTGTGCATCCGATGTAGACATAATATTACCTAATCAGTATTAAAAAAATTCAAATTATCATGCGTTATGATAAGCGATTGACTTGTCCAAATCATCACATTTAGTTAAAGTGGCCACCTTGCGTCCATATAAAGTTTAACTGAGAACGTCCCCGTGATTCTAAAACGACTAATAGGCTTGTTTTCGCCAGATCTCGCTATTGATTTAGGTACTGCAAATACACTTATTTATGCGCCAGGACGAGGCATTATATTAAATGAACCGACGGTTGTAGCCATCCGTCACAGTGGTTCACATAAAATTGTTGCTGCCGTAGGTCTTGACGCGAAACAAATGCTTGGTCGTACCCCAGCAAATATTTCTGCAATCCGTCCGATGAAAGACGGCGTGATTGCGGATTTCGAAGTGACCGAAACCATGTTAAATCAGTTCATTGGTAAGGTACACGAAAAACGTTTATTCCCGCCAGCGCCACGCGTGGTGGTTTGCGTGCCATGTAAATCGACACTGGTTGAACGCCGTGCGATCCGTGAAGCAGTTTATAATGCGGGTGCGCGTGAAGTACGTCTGATTGAAGAGCCGATGGCAGCTGCAATTGGTGCAGGCATGCCGGTTGAGCAGGCGTGTGGTTCGATGGTTGTTGATGTGGGCGGCGGTACAACTGAGATTGCAGTAATTTCATTACAGGGCTGTGTATATGCAGACTCGCTGCGTATTGGCGGTGATGTATTTGATGAACAGATCATCAACTACGTACGTAAGGCACATGGTTGCGTGATCGGTGAAACCACAGCTGAAGTGATCAAAAAAGAAGTTGGCATGGCACTTCCAGATGAAGGTGCAAAACCGCTGGAAATTGAAGTTCGTGGCCGTAACTTGGCTGAAGGTGTGCCTCGCGCGATTGTGGTGAACTCGGATGAAGTCACTCAAGCGATTTCTGATCCACTACAAAACATCGTGTCTGCGGTGAAATCTGCATTGGAACAAACACCTCCTGAACTGTCTTCTGACATCGCTGAACGCGGGATCGTGTTGACCGGTGGTGGTGCATTGCTGCGTAACCTGGACAAGCTTCTTGCAAAAGAAACAGGTCTGCCTGTGGTGGTTGCTGAAGATCCACTGTCTTGCGTGACTCGTGGTGGTGGTAAGGTACTCGAATTCTTCGACAATCCAAATCATGACATGTTATTTGTAGGCTAAGACAAGGATTCGGCGGGTGCAAGCACATCTGTTTTCTCGACAACCGCCATCTTTTCGCTCTTTTATCATTGCACTGATAACATGTCTGGTGGTGCTGTTCTTTGACTGGCGCATGCCACATGTTGTTCAACCTGCAAGGGATGTCTTGTACGCGGCCTATAACCCCATTTATGCCGTGGCCAGCTATCCGGTACTGTCGCGAGAATGGCTGAATCAACAAACCAAATCTGAAGCGCAACTGCGTCGTGAAAATACCGCGATGCAGGCTGAGCTATTGCAGGCGCAAGTTCGCCTACAAAAAATTGCAGAACTTTCTGCAGAAAATACTCGTTTACGCGGTCTTTTAGATACCCCTCTGATTCTTGATGGACGTATGGAAATTGCTGAGGTCATTGGTACCGATGCTGATCCGTTGCGCCATATCATCGTGATCAACCGTGGTTCCAATAACAAGCTGAAAGTCGGTCAGACCGTACTGGATGACATGGGGATTATGGGACAGATTATTGATGTCTATCCGCATAGTAGCCGGGTCATGCTGCTCTCTGATAAAGAACACTCCTTGTCTGTACGTCTGGAACATACCGGCATGCGTGCCATTGTGTCAGGGACCGGGGATCTGGGACGCCTGAAAATGGAATATGTACCGACCAGCGCCAATATCAAAGTTGGTGAAAAAGTTTACAGTTCAGGTCTGGGACAGCATTTTCCGGCAGGTTATCTGGTGGGAACAGTATCCAATGTGAAACGGCATAATTCAGGGGAATTTGCCCAGATTGATGTTACTCCAGCGGCACAGTTGGCCGGTGGTCATCATGTCGTCGTGCTGTTCTCTGACTCATTAGCGATGGAGCAACCGCATGTCAATCGCTAAGATGCGACCTAAAACACATCGTGATCCTTTATTTGCCATTGTCATTTCGGTGATCGTGGCTTCTGTTCTCTCAGTCTATCCACTGTCTTACGAGACTTCGGGATGGCGTCCATTATTTATGTTAATGGTTATGCTGTTCTGGGTATTGTGTCAGCCGACCTGGTGCGGGATCTGGTTTGCATTTGCTACCGGGATCTTCATTGATTTACTGCTTGATGCGCCCTTAGGTCTCAATGCACTCAGCTTTATCATCATTGCTTTTGTGGCACGCTTCCTGACCCGTGAGCGCCGTATTCTGACCTTTGCTAATTTATGGGTCATCACGACAATTGCGATTCTGGCACATTTGATGATTATCTTTTTTGCCCAGATTTCGACCGGCGTACAATTCTCATTTGCACGACATTGGATTCCCATGCTGACTAGTGTCATCATATGGCCAGTGCTTTATTACTTTTTGAGAAAATGGCGCATTTAATCCTCGCTTCCAGCTCACCTCGACGCCGTGAACTTTTGCAGCAACTCGGGCTGAGCTTTGAGATCTGTAGCCCAGATGTAGACGAATCTGTACTGGAAAATGAATCCATTGCAGCCTATGTCGAACGTCTGGCGCAAGTCAAAGCGGAAGCGGTAGCCAAACTGTATCCGGATGCCATTATTATTGCTGCGGATACCAGTTTAGGTGTTAATAATGAGATTTTGGGGAAACCTGAATCCAAACAGCATGCCTTTGAAATGTGGGAAAAAATTTCAGGAAGATGGCATGATGTATATACTGGCGTGTGCGTCCGCACAAAAGAAGAAAAATACAGTATAGTAGTCCGTACACAGGTTGAATTTCAGCCACTAAATAGCCATGATATGGAAAGTTACTGGGCAACAGGTGAGCCGCTTGGGAAAGCAGGCGCCTATGCAATACAGGGAATTGCAGCGCGTTATATTCCAAGAATAGAAGGTAGTTATTCTAATGTAGTGGGATTGCCACTATATGAAACAGTACAGTTATTGCAGACGGTTAAGGCACTAAATTAACTGCTGAAAAAGAATTCTTATAATGTTTTGAGTGTTGTTATGTCTGACGAGTTGTTGATTAACGTCACACCGATGGAATGTCGGGTGGCGTTGATTGAAAACGGCACGGTGAATGAACTGTTTGTCGAGCGTACGGCCAAGCGCGGATTGGTCGGGAATATCTATAAAGGAAAAGTGGTCCGGGTCTTGCCGGGCATGCAGGCCGCTTTTGTCGATATTGGCCTGTCCAGAACGGCATTTTTGCATATCAATGACATGGTCTGGCCACGTAACCAGCCAACGCCGAATGTATTCGAACTGCTGCAGCCGGGTCTGATTCTTACCGTTCAGGTGATGAAAGACATGCTCGGTACCAAGGGCGCACGCCTATCTACTGATCTTTCTATTCCTTCACGTTATTTGGTCCTGATGCCATATGGCAATCATATTGGCGTATCGCAGCGGATTGAATCCGAAGATGAACGCAATCGTTTACGCTCGATCATTGAGCGTATTCAGGCAGAACACAAGTTGCCTGGCTCCGTGATTGTCCGTACTGCTGCGGATGGCATTGAAGAAGAGGCGATTGCCCAAGATATGGCTTACTTAGCCAAACTGTGGGAATACATCCAGCGCAAACAAAAAGTTATTGCAGTGCCTTCATTGATCTTTGAAGAGCTGCCTTTGCCACAGCGTGTCATTCGTGACCTGGCCAATGAAGAAACCGAAAAGATCTATATCGATTCACGCGAAATCCACGGCAAGCTGAAAGAGTTTGTGGATGAGTTCGTGCCGAATATGAAAGACCGTTTACTGCATTATCCGGGCGAGCGACCAATTTTCGATTTGTACAATGTCGAAGAAGATCTGCAAAAGGCTTTACAAACCCGTGTCGCACTAAAGTCTGGCGGTTATCTGATGATTGACCAGACTGAAGCCATGACCACCATTGATGTTAATACCGGTTCTTATGTGGGCGGCCGCTCGCTAGAAGATACGGTGTTTAAAACCAATATGGAAGCCACACAGGTCATTGCACGTCAGCTGCGTCTGCGTAATCTGGGCGGTATTATCATCATCGACTTCATTGACATGCAGGAAGCCCAGCACCGTGAAGAGGTGATGAACCAGTTTGTGAAAATGCTGGAACGTGATCATGCCAAAACCAAGATCACCCAGGTGTCTGAACTGGGGTTGGTGGAGATGACGCGTAAGCGTACCCGTGAGTCTTTGGAACACTTGTTATGCGAGTCCTGTCCGACCTGTCAGGGACGTGGATATGTGAAAACAGCAGAATCAGTGTGTTACGAAATTTTTCGGGAAATCCTGCGCTATGCTCGCGCTTATGAATCACAAAGTGGCTTTACTGTGGTTGCCCATCCGGCAGTGATTGATCGGCTGTTAACTGCAGAAGCCCCAGCTGTAGCGGATCTGGAACACTTTATTAATCGTGTAATTAAATTCCAGGTCGAAAATTTATACACACAAGAGCAATACGATATCATTCTCAGCTGAAATTGTAACAGAATATCGTTAAACACTTGTTACATCTGAAATTTTACAACTCTACTGATATTTACAATACTAGAAACATCAAATTAGCCAAAGCCTTTCTCCCAGTTCTAGGCTTAGCAAAAGGAGTCTATGATGAGTATGAGTAAAGTTGTAATCAATAAAAGCTTGAAACACGTATTAGAACCAAAGGCTGTGCATGCAGGATATATTGTGGATGAACGCGGGAATGAAGTTCAGATTACAGCTTCTATGATTCGCTCTGTCTGCCATCAGTTATTGAAACAATGTCGTACTATTAAAAGTTAATTAAACCAAAATAGATTGCGGTTGTATGAATTTCATTCAAACTGTAAAAAGAATAAAATAAAGGGGCTTAAATTGCCCCTTTATTTTTTACTAAATGATTGGCAAAAGTGCTCACACACTTTTTAGCAGTCCATTGCCAGATTTTATTCGTCCGCGGCTAACTGACCGCTTTCAACTTTGGGACGGGTTCACCATCCACAATCCGTTCGAAGCGTTGAATTTCTTCTTCAAGATGAGTCAATAGATTCTGCATTTTGGGTAGAGCATTACGGCAAGCAGTAAGACCTACTTCAAGCTTGTCCATATAACTGGTCATGGTGATATTCAGTGCCTGTCCATCCAGTACAATCGAAGCCGGATATAAGGCTTCCAAACGTGCGCCATTCCAGTACAGAGGTTCCTGAGGACCAGGGACATTGGAAATGATCACGTTAAATGCCTGACGTTTTGGCATTAAGCCAGATGCAATATTGAATCCTGCAAGACCGTAGACAAAAGCACTATAGTTCAGAATCTGATTGGCATTCATGCGCTTAAAGCGTTCTTTAGCACTGAGTACACTGCGACGTACCGTTTTAAGACGCTCCAAAGGATCATCCTTATGCGTGCCCAGATTCGCCAGAATCATGGTAATACGGTTGGAAACATCGGAGTCATCGCTACGTACAGAAGCGGGCACCATTGCAATTAATGGTTTTTTCGGCAAGGCATTTTGTGTGAGTAAATATTCGCGTAAGGCACCTGAACAGATCGCTAACACGATATCATTAATCGTTACACCTAAAGCTTTAGAAATATGACGTAAACGTGAGAATTCAAAAGATTGGGCTGCGAAACGACGTGAGGCACTGACACGCTGATTTAAAATAGAACTTGGTGCTTGAAAGCTGGACACATAATCCGGATTACGCCCCATATCTTTCAGTACGGTTTGTGATAATTCATAAGCCACTCGTGGCGTACATTCCAGCTGGCCTTTAATCGCCTGTAACACATTCTTCATGCGGCTGACTTTCGGCGCTTTCAGACGTTTTGCTCGTGGACCTTCTACACACCAAGGTGGCACAATACTTTTCGCATGTGGATCATGGGAAAGTGATTTTTCTACCAGACGCATGCCTGCAATACCATCTACCATCGCATGGTGAATCTTGAAGTACATGGCAAAACGGTTGCCTTCAATGCCTTCAATAATATGACAGGTCCAAAGCGGTTTAGCGCGGTCAATCAGTGCGCTGTGTTCTTGGGAAATATAAGTCAGCAGCTCGCGGATACGCCCAGGTTTCGGTAAGGCAATATGACGAAAATGATGATCTAAATCAAACTCTTCATCTTCATCCCAAAATAAACCGTTTAAATAGTTATTAAATGGAGGAATCGGTGAGGATTTGGAATTGCGAATATCAGTCACCAGATCCCGGATAAAAGAGGCTGGTGCATTGTCAGGAATTTGAAACAAAAATAACCCGCCTACATGCATAGGCTGCTGCCGTTTCTCTAAAGACAAAAAAATAAAGTCAATCGGATGTAATGGACGCATAGCGTAGATTGCCTCACTGCATTTTCTTCAGCTGCTCATGTATAAGCAACCTTGTTAGAATTATTGGTATCACATTACAAAGTATAGCGATTTTGTCGCATAAAGGTACTGATTTTTCTGTAGCCGATTGGTTCACAAAAAAACCACCCGACGAACGGATGGTTTTTTAAGATTATTTTTTCAAGTTCCCGGCATGCAAGCCACATTCTTTATGGGTGGCTTCTTCCCACCACCAGCGTCCTTCACGTTCATGCTGATTTGGCAGCACAGGACGGGTACAAGGTTCACAGCCAATGGAGATAAAACCTTTTTCATGTAGTGGGTTGTATGGAATTTCCATCATACGGATATAATTCCACACATCCGCACTAGACCAGTTGGCAAGGGGATTATATTTAATCAACTGTTTGCCTGGACCAGAAAAACCTTCATCAGATTGAACCACTGGAATGTCATTACGTGTTCCTGGGCTTTGGTCTTTACGCTGACCGGTAATCCAGCCATCTAAAGTTGCCAGTTTTTTGCGTAAAGGCTGCACCTTACGGATTCCGCAACATTCCTGATGGCCGTCACGGTAGAAACTGAACAGGCCTTTTTCAGTCGTCAGTTGTTGAATCGCCTCTGTTTCCGGGAAGCAGATTTCGATATCAATATTATAGTGCTGGCGAACCTTTTCAATAAATTGATAAGTCTCAGCATGCAGACGCCCTGTATCCAGGCTAAATACCCGGAAAGGTTTACCTAAATGCGATGCCATATCAATCAGTACAACATCTTCTGCACCAGAAAATGAAATTGCAATTTCGCCTTCCTGGTCGAGAGCAAGCGCTAAAATTTCACTTGGTGATTTATCTGCATATTCAGATGCGAGCGCATCTACCATAGCAATAGTGGGGATTTTGGTCATATGAGTCCTGGCGACATAGGCTTGGAAATGACGTGGCCTATATGAATTTATTTCAGATTTATTCTATTTTAATAGAAATGCCCAAAGCTACTTATCACTAAAAAATAAATACTTATGAAAAAAACAGATTTAAAAAAGAACAGTGCAAAATCTTTTTCTTCAGCTATGATAGGGCAAAATTTTTTCAATACAACTGAGGGGATGCTTCATGGAAGTCGTATGTCTAGATCTAGAGGGCGTTTTGGTTCCAGAAATCTGGATCAATTTTGCTAAAAAAACAGGTATTAAAGAGCTCGAAGCAACGACACGTGATATTCCTGACTATGATGTGTTGATGACCCAGCGTTTGAATATTTTAAAACAGCATGGTTTGGGTCTAAATGATATCCAGGCTGTGATTGCGGATATGGGGCCATTTGAAGGCGCCAAGGAATTTGTAGAATGGGTAAGTACTCATTTTCAGCTGATTATTCTGTCTGACACTTTCTATGAATTTGCTCATCCTCTAATGAAGCAACTAGGCTGGCCAACAATTTTCTGTCATAAGCTGGAAACTGATGAAGAGGGCATGATCACTGCTTATAAACTTCGTCAGCCGGACCAAAAACGTCAGGCAGTAAAAGCATTACATGGCTTGAACTTCCGTGTGATTGCAGCAGGAGATTCTTATAATGATACCACGATGCTAGGTGAAGCAGATCATGGTTTCCTATTTGATGCGCCTGAAAATGTGATTGCTGAATTCCCGCAATTCCCGCCAATTCGTGGTTATGATGCGTTAAAAGAAGCGATTCGTAATGCTTCAGTACGTGATATTCCAGCTTAATTTTTAAGTTTGAAATTAAAAAAAGGCACCAAAGGGTGCCTTTTTTTATTAGAGTAAAACTCTTTATTGCTTAGAAACGGTAGCCGATTTTTAGGCCATAACCCATGGCATGGTTGTCTTCAAAATCACCTACAATAGTACCGCCAGTTTGTGCTTGGGCATCGCCTAACCAGAAATATTTTACGCCAGCCTGAATAAAGTAATTCTCAGCAGGGCTATATTGAGCACCTAAGCCTACATTCCAGTAACCTTCAGTTGGACCTAAAGTCGTTACAGGGTTGCCTGCACCTGAGTCATAACCTACAGAAGCTGAACCTGACCATTTATTATTGAATTTGCGACCTACACCGACTGTTGCTGACCATTGATCATTAGAGTAATCGATCAGATTTTGTGCTTTTCCTTTTGCCAAGGCTGAAGCTTGAGCGAGTAAAGATGGTGTCACAGCAAATTGGTCCCAATGAACCCAACGAAGATTTGCAAAAGCAATAGTATTTTGAGCGATACCTGACTGTAGATCAATATTTACCGACTGAGGTGTAACCGCCTCAACAGTGCTTTCTCTTTCACCTAAAGTCGCCAATAATGGTTTTGCTGGACTTAAAGGATGACCTGCATCAGGAAGTTGTTGTCCTAAAAGAGCTAAATCAGACTGTTCAGAAGATTTTGCTTTATGCTTAATTTCTGAACGATAGGTAACAGAAGCTTTTAATGCAATTTCAGGAATTTGATAAGCAAATCCAGCAAGCCATCCAAAGGCTTCTTCTTGTTTAAGCTGAATGTTATAGCCACTTAATAAAGAATAAGCACCCCCCCGTAATTTAATATCAGCCTCAACAGTTTGCCACACTGGACCAGCATAGAAATTCCAGTTTTCTGTAGGTTGATAACCAATGAGGGCAGTTAAATTATGTGTGTCAACATCAACTGATGTACCTTCTACACCATTACCAAAAGAACCAGCAGTTTCAGCGTATGTTGCATCTGCTCCAAAAGGTTGATCATAGATCAAGCCTAAAGAAATTTTGTCTGTTGCTTGAACTTTAATTGCAGCAGAGGGGAAATAGTAATCTTCCCCCATGTCGTTAATTTTTTCACCTTCAAAAGCAGATACTTTAGATGTCCCTTTCACAGTTGGATCAAGAACAGAAATTCCTGCTTCTGCATAGTTACCAGGTTGTAAAAAAGCCTGAATAGACTGGCCTGAACGGTCTAAACCGGCAGCGAACACGAGAGAAGTAGGCAGGCTAGAAAGAAGAATAGCGATAGAGATTGGCTTAAGCTTCATGGCTCATCCTTGACAATGTTGCATAAATATTAATAAAAGTTGTGGAAAAGTAACACAAATTTAAAAAGAGTAAATGCTCCACTTCGTCCAAGAAATGAACTATGGCGGTTATAAAAAATGATTGCTTAGAGTATTTATACTATATTTTTTCGATTAACTTAATGAAAATAAACAAATAATAATTTTTATCAAAATATATTAAAAACAAAATTTAGGCAAAATTTGATTGGTGATAAAAGCATCGAATAGTATACGGGTGTATAAAAATATAAATGAGACAATAAAAACCACCCGAAGGTGGTTTTTATTAACTAACAGGAATTAGAAGCGATAGCCCATTTTTAAGCCATAACCTAAAGCATGGTTATCTTCAAATTGTGCCACAGAGTTTCCTGTACCAAACATTGATGCAGGTTGAGCTTTAGCATCACCTAACCAGAAGTACTTCACACCACCAGCGATAAAGTAGTTTGCAGCAGGTGAGAATTGTAGACCTAGGCCAACGTTCCAGTAACCTTCAGTTGGACCTAAAGTTGAAACAGGGTTGCCTGCACCAGAATCCCAACCTACAGAGACATTACCTGCCCATTTTTCATTAAATTTACGGCCTACACCTACAGTAGCTGACCATTGATCATCTGTATAACCCACTAAGTCAAAACCATTTGGATTATCTGGGGTTAAGCCTGCGGCGCCTAAAGCTTCTGAAACTGTACCAAACTGTTCAGGACGAATTGAAAAATCTTCCCAGTTTACCCAGCGCACATTAGCAAAAGCGACTGTGTCAGCCATGATACCAGTTTGGAAATCAAGGTTTACAGATTGTGGAGTTGTAATTTTGGTAGTAGTGTTTTCGTTATATACCGCACCTGGTCCAGGAACTAAACCAGTTAAAACTAAGCTTGTACCATATTCATTCGTTGCTGCTTCGTGATCAATTTCAGAGCGATACGTTAAAGATGCTTTTAATGCGATTTCAGGAATTTGGTAAGCTAAACCTGCAATCCAGCCTACTGCAGAATCTTCTTTCATATCTGCATTATATTGGCCTAATGCAATAGTAGAACCGTATGCGGTACCACGTAATTGAACATTCCCTTTAACGGTCTGGTATACTGCACCACCATATAGATTCCAGTTTTCAGTTGGTTGGAAACCTAATAGGAACGTTAAATTTTCGGTTGTAACTTCTACTTCAGTTGCTTCTTGGCCATCATGGAATAAGCCCTGTCCAGCAAATAATGCAGCTGGAAGCCCCAAGCCTGCTAATGCTGGGTTTGCTCCAGCATCACCAACTGAATAGGCTGCATCAGCACCAAAAGGTTGATCGTATAAAAGACCCACTGATAATTTATCAGCTACTTGAAACTTTAATGCTGCACTTGGGAAGTAATAATCTTCACCCATGTCTGATAGAGATGTATTCTCAAGACCAGCTAATGCTGCAGGAATAGCAGCGTTAGGTGTGTAACCTGCATTAGCTTTACCAGATACAGATGGGTCTAAAACAGAAATACCTGCTTCAACATAGTTACCAGGTTGTAGGAAGGCTGCAATAGATTGGCCTGAACGATCTAGTGCTGCTGCAAATGCGCCTGTCATAGGCACAGTTGCAAGAATCATTGCAGTAGTTAATGTTTTTAATTTCATTTACGTCTTTCCTTGAGGTACAAATTTATATCTAGCGTTGTTGTTTGCACTTATTAAATTCTTGGAGATTTCGGGTATTTATCCGCAATCATTTGTTACTCCATGTGACAAAAATAGCACAATTAAAATAAGAGTAAATGCTCTAGAAAAAACTAATTAGTCTAAAAAAGCACCAAAATAGAGTTTTTGCACCAAAAAATAGCCTTATTTTGAAATAAGTATTTGAAAGTAAAAGAAATAAAATAATGGAGAAAAAATGATTTTTTGTATAAAAAATATTCTAAAAATATGAAGATTAACGCTAATTTTTTGAAGTATAGATCACATTTTGAAAGGGTGGTGCGCCCTGCGGGACTCGAACCCACGTCGGTCGCTTAGGAGGCAACTGCTCTATCCAGTTAAGCTAAGGGCGCGAAAGAAGGCTATTGTACTGTAAAAAATGCAAAAAAAAAGTTATTGCCGAAGCAATAACTTTAAAAATCATCGATTAAAAGATTTTTTGATTAATTCTTAGGGCGCAGTGCCTTAAACAGAATAAACATGATCACTACCCAGATCGGAAGCATCAGTACTGATTCTTTAAAGCCTTGTGTCCACATGATGTAAAGAATGGTTGCAATGAAAGCTAAAACCAGAATATTACTTGCAGGTGACCACAATGCAGGGAAACTGGTCTTTTGTCCTAACTGCTTCATGCTTTGCATAAACTTGAAGTGAGTCAGGCTAATCATGGCCCAGTTCAGTACCAGTGCACCTACCACCACATAAATCAGGTGACTTAAAGCATCTTCAGGAACAAAGTAGTTTAGAAGTACACAGCCGAAAATCAGCAGGGCAGAGAACAGAACTGCAGGAATTGGAACGCCTTGTTTGTTCACAGTCTTAAAGATTTTAGGGGCATTACCTTGCTGTGCCAGACCATAGAGCATACGGCTATTGGCATACATACCACTGTTATAAACAGAGAGTGCCGCTGTCAGGATGATGAAGTTCAGCAGATGTGCTGCCCAGTCAATCCCCAATTGGCTAAAGATCATTACAAACGGGCTTTTATCCAGACCACCCAGTTCCAGCTGGTTCCAAGGCACTAAAGACAACAGAATGGTCAACGCACCTACATAGAACACCAGAATACGGAATACAACCTGATTAATCGCTTTTGGAATAGTTTTTTCTGGATTTTCAGCTTCTGCTGCCGCCATCCCGATCAGTTCAATACCACCGAAGGCAAACATCAGGAAGGCCAGCATATAGAATAAGCCTTCAAAGCCATTCGGGAAGAAACCGCCTGCTGTCCAAAGGTTGCTGAAAGAAGCTCCTGAAGATGCATCAGCAGTCAGGATCAGATAGAGACCAAAGACAATCATGGAAATGACCGCAGTCACTTTTACAATGGATAGCCAGAATTCTGATTCACCGTAGAATTTTACATTGCCGAGATTGACCAGCGTAATTACGATGAAGAAAAACAGGACTGAGGTCCAAGCTGGAATATGAGGCCACCAGTAATTAATATATTTTGCAACGGCGGTGAGCTCGGTCATAGCCACCAGGATATATAAGATCCAGTAGTTCCAACCCGCAAGGAAACCAGGGAATTTGCCCCAGTATTTATAAGCAAAATGGCTGAATGAACCTGCTACAGGTTCATGAACAATCATCTCACCCAATTGACGCATGATTAAGAATGCAATTAAGCCACCAATGGCATAGCCAAGAATAATAGAAGGACCCGCAGATTGGATCACCTGTGCGGAACCTAAGAATAAGCCTGTGCCAATTGCACCGCCCATGGCGATCAACTGAATATGACGGTTCTTTAAGCCACGCTGAAGTTGTGAAGACTCGTTATTCAAAGTGTTCAGCCCGACAATGTAAGAAATAGGTATAAAGATTGTAATGGAACAAAGATAAGAAGCCTAGAGCACCCGTCTGGATGAAATATTATTATCGTATTTATAAAAAAAAATTATAAAAATAAATAGAATAAAAGATATGTGAATCAATATATTAATTTTATTGAAAATGTAACTGATGAGTTTGCTGTTTTTTTAACTCGACACAAATGCTGTTTTTTTATACTTAGGTCGGGCAAGGCAGCTACTTGGCTTTAAACCGATTATACTCGTCTCAGAAATATTCAATAATTTTGATCAGAATAAAGACAAGCCAGAGGAAGAAAGTATTCATGAGTTTCGCTGCCCAAATCAAAATCCCGGCCACTTACATGCGCGGAGGCACCAGTAAAGGGGTGTTCTTTAAACTGGACGATTTACCTGCTGCTGCACAACAGGCAGGCCGAATTCGGGACCAGTTATTATTAAGAGTGATCGGCAGCCCGGATCCATATGGCAAGCAGATTGATGGGATGGGCGGTGCCAGTTCAAGTACCAGCAAAACTGTGATTCTGTCTAAAAGTCAGCAAGAAAATCATGATGTGGATTATCTGTTTGGTCAGGTATCGATTGATCGCCCTTTTGTAGACTGGAGTGGTAATTGTGGCAATCTGACTGCAGCAGTTGGAGCATTTGCGATTTCCAATGATCTGGTCGATCCTGCACGTATTCCTGAAAATGGACTGTGTACGGTGCGAATCTGGCAGGCGAATATTCAGAAAACCATTATCGCCCATGTACCGATGCAGAATGGTCAGGTTCAGGAACTAGGCGATTTTGAGCTGGATGGCGTAACTTTCCCAGCAGCTGAAGTACAGATTGAATTTCT
Organism: Acinetobacter sp. YH12249; assembly: GCF_013417475.1. Lineage (NCBI taxonomy): Bacteria > Pseudomonadati > Pseudomonadota > Gammaproteobacteria > Moraxellales > Moraxellaceae > Acinetobacter > Acinetobacter sp. YH12249. The sequence continues at coordinate 29,552 of NZ_VPDX01000026.1, forward strand.
GGATCCAGCCGATGATGATGCTGAGGGCGGTTCAATGTTTCCGACCGGAAATTTAACCGATATGCTGGAAGTACCGAATATTGGCAGCTTTGAAGTGACGATGATTAATGCCGGGATCCCGACAGTTTTCTTAAAGGCAGAAGATCTAGGCTATAACGGTACCGAGTTACAGGACCATATCAATAATGATGCAGCTGCCTTGGTGAAGTTTGAAACCATCCGAGCCTATGCTGCTCAACAGATGGGGCTGATTCAGGATATTAGTGAAGCTGTTACACGTCAGCATACGCCAAAGATCGCTTTTGTGGCTCCACCAAAGACTTATACGTCCTCTAGTGGTAAGGAAGTCACTGAAGCAGATAGCGATATTCTGGTCCGTGCCTTATCGATGGGTAAATTGCATCATGCCATGATGGGAACAGCGGCTGTAGCGATTGGGACAGCGGCAGCAATTCCGGGAACCTTGGTTAATCGTGTTGCAGGTGGCGGGGAGCGTGAATCAGTCCGCTTTGGTCATCCTTCCGGTACCTTAAGAGTGGGTGCGCAAGCAGTGCAGGAAAATGGGGAATGGAAAGTGAAAAAAGCCATTATGAGTCGTAGTGCTCGTGTGCTAATGGAAGGTTGGGTGCATGTCCCTGAAGATGTTCTCTCTTAAAATTATTCCTTGAGAAAATTAGCCTAAGTAAAACCATCAGTTCTCTGGTGGTTCTTTTATTGATGCAGATTTTCTACCTCAAATTTTCAGTCTCAATACAGAATTATGAAACAACATTTGGATTTAAGACTGAAAATTCAAAGCAATTCTAGGTACAATACCTGATAACAGACAGGCACTTATAAACTGTCATTTTATTATTCTGGCTACGTATTCGAGGCGAATGTGTCATCTATCACTGACGTATCAACCCATGCACTAACTCAAGCACAACAACGGATTCAACACGATTTAATGACTGCTTTGGAAGCCTTTTCCATTCCGGAACCGTTAAAGTCGGCAGTACATCATGCCGTAATGCTAGGAGGAAAGCGGGTACGTCCAGCACTCTGTTATGCCACTGCCGCTTTAAAACCGAATCAGAATAGTGCTGCGGTACGCCGTGCCGCAGTTGCGATCGAGTTTATTCATTGCTATTCACTGGCACATGATGATCTGCCATGTATGGACAATGACTTGTTACGTCGTGGTCAGCCAACCTGTCATGCTGCTTTTGGTGAAGATACGGCTCTTTTGGCGGGTGATATTTTGCAATCTATGGCGTTTGAAATTCTGGGTAGTCGTCTGTTTGATCAGGGGCCTGCAGTAGAACCTGCGATTGTCTTGAAGCAGATGCAGATTCTGGCGACTGCTTCCTCGAAAATGGTCAATGGTCAGGTACTGGATTTACAGGCCGAAGGCAAAAAAATTGATCAGGAAGCACTGGAGACGATTCACCGAAATAAAACCGGTGCCTTGATCAGTGCAGCGATTATGATGGCAGCGGTGACGATCTTTGAAGGGACTGATCTGGCCATTCCAAAATTGCGTGAATTCGGGCAAGCCATTGGTCTTGCTTTCCAGGTGCAGGACGATATTCTGGATATTATTTCTGATACAGAAGTGCTGGGTAAAACCGCGGGCAAGGATGAACAGGTGGAGAAGTCAACTTATCCAGCATTGATGGGTTTAGAGAAAGCCCAAGCCTATGCACAGCAATTACATGATCAGGCCATGACTGCACTGAATCATTTTGAAAGTCAAGCCGATGACCTGATGCAGATTACCCAGTTCTTGCTGACACGTAAAAGCTGATTTTAATAAACTAATCTTCCTGAAATCAGCTTAAAACAAGCATAAAAAAGAGGATTTAAAGTCCTCTTTTCTTTTATATTGAATTACTTGCTTTCGTTATACAGACGTTCTGCCTGTTCAAAGCGTGTTGTAATTTCAGCTGTTGGTGCTTTGCCTAAGAGACTTACAACTACAATCGCAATCCAAGAACAGATAAAGCCTGGAATAATTTCATAGATGCCGGCTGGAATAAAACCAAGACCTGTTCCACCAACAGTATTCTTCCACAGAATCACCATACATGCGCCAACGATCATGCCTGCCAAGGCGCCATTCAAGGTCATGCGCTTCCAGAACAAAGACAGAATAATCAGTGGACCAAAAGCAGCGCCAAAACCTGCCCAGGCATACGCCACCAGACCCAAGACTTTAGATTCAGGATTACCAGCCATCCAGATCGCCAGTAAAGCAATGAGAAGCACCATCAAACGACCGACCCAAACCAGTTCTTTTTGTGAGGCATTTTTACGCAGGAATGATTTATAGAAGTCTTCAGTCAGGGTACTTGAACAAACCAGTAACTGACAGCTAAGCGTACTCATCACCGCGGCCAAAATTGCCGCCAGAACCACACCGGCAATCCATGGATTGAACAGGATTTTAGTCAGTTCCATAAACACGGTTTCAGGATTGGCATTCACCACAGCAGCGAGTTCCGGATGTTGCTGGAAATAGGCAATACCAAAGAAACCTGCGGCCACTGCACCACCCAAACAAAGCGTCATCCAGGTCATCCCGATACGGCGTGCATTTGGAATCGACTTCACTGAATCGGCGGCCATGAAACGCACTAAAATATGCGGCTGACCAAAATAACCCAAACCCCATGCCATTAATGACAGGATCGCGATGGTACTCAGATCACCGACCAAGTTCATGGCCTGTGGACGTGCGGCTTCCAAAGCGAGCGTAACTTGCGACATATCTGAAAAAGTCAGGATGGTTACGATTGGCGTAAGAAGCAGGGCGAAGATCATCAGGGTTGCCTGAATGGTATCGGTCCAGCTGACTGCCAGGAAACCGCCAATAAACACATAACTGATGGTTGCAATCGCACTGATCCAGAGCGCTGTACTATAAGACATGTCGAACATGCTTTCGAACAGACGTGCACCTGCCACCATGCCTGAAGCACAGTAAATTGCAAAGAAAATCAGAATGACAAATGCAGAAACCACACGCAGTACTTTTTTCTGATCGTTAAAACGGTTCGAGAAATAGTCCGGTAGGGTCAGGGCATTATGCTGGACTTCGGTATGGACCCGTAAACGACCCGCAACCAGCAGCCAGTTCAGCCATGCACCGATAATCAGACCAATCGCAATCCACATTTCAGACAGGCCAGAAAGATAAATTGCGCCTGGCAAGCCCATCAGCAGCCAGCCACTCATGTCGGAAGCCCCTGCAGAAAGTGCAGTTACGAAACTACCTAAACGTCGGCCCCCTAAGATGTAATCAGAAAAGTTGTTTGTCGCGCGGTATGCCATCAGGCCAATTACGACCATGCCGACAATATAAAAAAGAAAGGTAATTAAGGTTGGATTTAGGGAGCTCATACGGTATCCATTTTTAAGTTGGACAGTAGATCGAAACAAGGATTATGACAGATGCGAAAGACTTTAATCCGAAAGCCAGGCAACATCGAATCCAGAGGATTTCAAAAATAAACGCGAAATTTAACCATAAATTCACAATCTTTGCTGAGATTTTCTTATTTTGAAAGAAAATAGGCAACCAATTGGCTGCCTATTGTGAAGTATCTCTGAAATTTAGTGACGTCCCATCACACCGCGAATGGTATTCAGCACATCGGCAGGCAAGACCACAGTCTTGGCATTTGGAGACTTGGCCATATCCTGCATGGCTTTGACATATTGTTCACCCAACAGATAAGCCACAGGAATTTCCTTATCGCCAATTGCCTGACTCACCATATCAATCGCACGCTGTGAAGATTCTGCCAGTACGACTTGCGCTTCTGCATCACGACGTGACGCTTCCAGACGACCATCAGCTTCCAGAATGGCGGCCTGTTTTTCACCATCCGCTTTAGTGACGGTTGCACGACGTTGACGCTCTGCCGCTGCCTGTTCTTCCATCGCCGTCTGCATGGTTACAGAAGGTTTGATATCCTGGATTTCAACCGTCTTTAAGGTGATTCCCCAGTCTGAAATATCATCAGAAATGCTGGACTTTAAACGTGCCTTGATATGATCACGCGAAGATAAGGCATCATCCAGATCCATTTCACCCACGATTGAACGTAGCGAAGTTTGTACCAGGTTCTGAATTGCCCATGAGTAGTTCTCAATCCCGTACACCGCTTTTTCAGGAGTTGTCAGGTTGATATAAGCCACCGCATTCATCAGCAAGACGGCGTTATCGCGGGTAATTACCTCCTGAGAAGGAATATCCAGAACGATATCTTTGGTGGTGACTTTATAAGCCACTTCATCTACGTAAGGAATGACAAAATTCAGGCCAGGATTAAGCGTGGTGTGATATTTACCCAGACGTTGCACAATCCATTTATAGCCTTGTGGAACAATCCGTACACCTTTAAAAATGGTAATCGCAACAAAGGCCAAGAACGCAATAACAATGATAGTGCCAGCAGGCATAATTTATTCACCTTTTTCGTTTTGATATTGAGTGTTGTGGGGCTGTACAACCAGGTCATTTCCCAGAATATCGACAACACGGACACGATCCCCAACCTGAACTTTATCCAGAGCACGGCAATCCCATTCATCCGAGCCTAGAACCGGTAGCGGAAAACGAACCCGAATCTGATCCTGTTCAAGATCGGTCTGAATCACCATGCCAATTTGGCCAATAGTGGCCTCACGCGACAAGCCGGCTTTGGTCTTGTCGATAGAAAGCGGCTTGATAAACTTGAACCAGAGCAAGGTACAAAGAACAGACAGGATGATCCAGGTCAGGATCTGGGTGGTCAGTCCCATCATCGGGAACATCCAGTACAGAATGCCGACCATAATGGCACCAATCCCGAACCAGAGGGCAGCAAAAGCGGGCAGGAGTAATTCTGACAGAATAAGAAGTATTCCCAATACAAACCAGTGCCAAGGTTCAAGAACTAATTCCATATCGTGACCTATATTGCTAAGTATTTAATTAATCATCATCTTTATATGATTTACTTCCAATGTAGCAGATGCTGCAGCAGATGAATATAAAAAATTTCTGATTAAAATTTTGCCGGTCGTGCAGGCTTGAATGCAGCCGGAGACTGCCTAAAATCACTGATGGCTTTTTCAATTGAACGGATTTTCAGTTGCGCGGCTTTTTCACCTTCAAGAATGGTCTCATTGCTGGCTTTTAAATCCAGCGTACCAATATGACCTACTTTAGGCTGGATCACGATATTAGCTTGCCTGAGTTCTTCATTGATACTTTGCTGACCCATGATATTAATCGTCTGGTCCAGTACGCCCCACATGTTGAGTGCTTTATTGCTGTCCGGACGTGCAGATATATCTACGGCAATAACAATATCTGCTCCCATATCTTTGGCCGTTTTTACTGGAATTGGACTAACCAGACCGCCATCGACATATTTTGTACCGCCAATTACAGCGGGCACAAAGACATTCGGAATACTGCAAGAGGCACGCACGGCTTGTCCGGCATTGCCTTTGATAAAGTCAGCTTTACGGCCATTGTCTAGGCGGGTTGCCACTGCCGCGAAGCGAATCGGGAACTGTTCAATCGGTTTATTCGCCACATTTTTATTGACGAAATCCTGCAGTTTCTGTCCGGCAATAATCCCTTGGCGGTTCAGGGTTAAATCACGAATATCTGATTCTTTAAAGTTCAAGGCGATTTGCTGCAACTGATAAGGAGATTTGCCGCTGGCATATAGACTGCCCACGAAGCTTCCGGCACTAGTTCCAGTAACAATCTTCGGTTTGATGCCGTGCGATTCGAGGACTTTGAGTACCCCGATATGGGCAAAGCCTTTGGCACCGCCACCACCGAGCGCAATAGCCACCACAGGTTCACGAGCCTGAAGAGGAGTAGATGTTGTTGGGGTTTTAGTAGCTTTATCACATGCTGCAAGGCTTAAACCCAAGCAGCCAATCAGAGCATAACGGGTTAATTTCATTATAAAAAACTGGCGATTAAATCAACAAAATTCAGGCTATCACATCAAAAAAAGCCAGTTTTGCCTAGTCTTTTTTCAAAAGCTTTTGTAACGGCTTGGCGACCCAATCCGGATTTTTGGCCGAAAATTTACCTTCATAATGCTTATAGATCTGTTCCAGATCATATTCATAATCACCTGTTAGGTGATATACACCGAGGATATGAACGGTCTTGATGTCATAGTCAAAGGAAAACATCACAATCGGCAAATGGGCTGCCTTGGCAATATGATAAAAACCACTGCGGATTTTTTCTGGCGCCTTGCGAGAACCTTCCGGTGCCATACCTACCCAGATTCGGTCTGTCTTATTAATCACATCAACAATTTGTCGGGTGTGGCCTTGCGGTGTATCGCGTACTACAGGAACCACACCGATCCATTCCAGAATGGGTTTAAGCGGAGTACGAAACAGGCTGTCTTTACCAAAAATCGTAATCTGAATACCCAGACCAAGTAGGGCATTAAAACCTAGCCAGGCATCGATATTCGAGGTATGCGGGGAAATAATCGCTACTGCTTTAGGCAGGTTAGGGAACTCGCCTTTGAGCTGCCAGCCCTGAGCCAAAAATAGCTGTTTAAACAGGGTTTGGCTCAGTTTACCTCCGCGGGAGGGAACCAATGGAGGGAGTTTTGGGAAACGTGTTGTACTCATCGATGTCTCATCCTGAAACGTATTTTTCTTTATTTTTGATCATATTAGACTGTTGTAAAATCTGGATCATTGGCAAAATGTATAGCGATGATGGATGCTTTTAGCATTTTTACCTTAAGGACCTGCGCTGAATATGCGGAATACTTATATTTTACTGTTTTCCCTATATTGGGCACAGGGGCTTCCGGTCGGGTTTATGACGCACGCTTTACCTGTAATTTTACGAGCTGAAGGCGTATCTCTGGCACATATTGGTGGCTTTGGTCTGCTCATGCTGCCATGGTCGATTAAAATCTTCTGGGCACCTTTAGTCGATCAGCATGGATCAAAATCTCGAGGCCATTATCGAAGCTGGATTATTCCTTTACAATGGCTTTCTGTCGCTGTGCTGATAGGACTGTCTTTTTTGCCGATCCAAGCTTTAAACCAGCCGCTGTATCTGCTGATCTTTTTTATCACGTTGTTAGTGATGAATGGGATCGGCGCTACTCAGGATATTGCTACAGATGGACTGGCAGTCAATATTCTGAAAAATGAACAGCAACACTGGGGTAATACCTTTCAGGTGATTGGCTCCCGCTTGGGCTTTATTGTTGGAGGCGGAGCAGTCCTATGGTTACTCGATTTTTTGCATTGGCAGATGACCTTTTTACTGCTGGCAGCTCTGGTCTTTCTGAATACTTTACCGGTGTTATGGTTTAAAGAGCCGGATCACCAAAAGATGATTTCTTCATCATCTGAAAAATTACCTGCTCGGACTAGAATCAAAGCTTATTTTCAATATTTTTTAGCTGATTCTACCTTGGCGAAATGGCTGCTGGTTTTACTAACCTTTAAAGTGGCGGATGGTCTGTCTGGGCCCTTATTAAAACCTTTGATGGTCGATTTGGGACTGAGTTTTAGTCAGATTGGCATTTATGTCACCATGCTTGGTGCTTTTGCAGCATTAATTGGCGCAGGGCTAGCAGGCTGGTGTTTGAAATACTGGTCGCGCAGCTGGAGTTTAATGATTTTCTCTATTCTGAAAATACTCAGTCTAATCGCTTATGCCTGGCTGGCTGCACAATATGAAGCCCAGAACAAAGTAGCAAACTGGATCATTTATCTCATTAATGCTGTTGAAGATATGGTATCGGCCATGCTCCTAGTGGTTATGCTGACCTTGGTGATGCAATACAGTCGTAAGCATCTGGCAGGGACTGATTTCACCTTTCAGGTTGCCTTGATGGCTACTATAAGCGGGGGACTTTATAGCCTGAGCGGGCTACTAGGGGACGCTTTAGGTTACCGAAACTATCTAAATTTGATCGTAATCATCGCGATTTTTTGCCTGATTCCTATTTTCCGATGGATGAAAGTAGCGAAAAATATTTAAAATCTCTTATGAATAAGTAAGTTAATTCACTCCCCACCTAAAGTATTAAAAAGAATATGTAAATATTTTTTTAATAATTTTGTAATATAGGCGCCGTGTGTATTATTTGTAACAAAATAAGTTAAAGGATTTTTTAATGAAAACTAAGTTAGCAACAGCAATCGCACTCAGCCTTTTAGCGGGGACTACATTTGCAGCACCAACTTTCTATGGTGAAATTGACGTAACTGCAGATTACCTACCTGAAGACAATGTAGGTAAGAATCGTGACGTTGTAGAATTAAATAGCAATAATTCATTCATCGGTATTAAAGGTGATGAAAAACTGACTGACCGTTTAAGCGCACTTTATCAAGCTGAATTAACCTTCTATACAGATGATGGTCAGGGTGGCGAGGGTAATGATACTTTTGTACCGCGTAATATCTTTGTTGGTTTAAAAGATGAAAAACTGGGTGCTTTAAAAGTAGGTAAAATTGATACGCCTGTAAAACAGCTTTCTGCGGTTGTAGATACTTTTAATAACTATATTGATAATAAAGCCGATGTCGCAGGTATTTTTACTGGTGAAAACCGTATTGATAACGTTGTAGTTTATGAAGCTCCAGCTCTTGCGGTAGGTGAAGGTAAACTTAAAGCGACTGCACTATTAGCAACTGGTGAAGCGAGTGGTGTATCTAAATCCAATGGTGGTTCTAAAGTTGCAGGCCGTGGTTTAGGCGATGCATGGTCAGCATCTGTAGTCTATGACAGCAAACCTGTAGTTTTAGGTCTTGGTTATGACAAAGCGATTCCATCAAACTTTGCAGGTCGTGGTTTTGTAAATGCTTCTGCTCCGGAAGTAACAGGTGGGGTAGCAGGTAGTGCATTTGCTGCAGCGAACACTATTCGTGCGATTGGTCGTGTAAACCTTGATGGTGGTCTGTCTCTACGTGCTTTATACCAAACTTCAGAAGTTGAAGGTGTTGCAGGTAATGATGCTGCAGCTGCATCTATTGATGATGCACAAGGCTGGTTAATTGGTGCAGAATACAACCTGCCAAATGCAAAAAACTGGACAGTAAAAGGTCAATATAGCCAGAACACGACTGAATTTACTACGGCTAAAGCTGATTATGAAGCACAACAAATTATTGTTGGTGCAGACTATGCTTTCTCTAAACAAGTCAAAGCTTATGGCTATGCAGGTTATCTAACACTTGAACAAGGTTCATTAGAAACTAAACAACCAGTGGTTGGTACAGGCGTCGAATACAAGTTCTAATTTTAGAACAAAATAAAAGCGGTGCTTCGGCATCGCTTTTTTATGCCTGAAACAACAAAACTTAGCAATTTTAGGTCTAATCCTGAAAGTTCCCAGCTGTTACCATGACAGAAAATCCTCTATTCCTTTTTAAATTATGACCATTCAAGCTGTTTTATTCGATCTTGACAATACCTTGACGCATCGTGACCTGACGACACAGGCCTATAGCCGTTATCTGGCAGAATATTATGCTTCGGCACTAGCACAGGTTGAACTTGAGAAAATTATTGAGATTGTGCGACGCATAGACAATGGTGGTTATCCCAAAAAGGAATTGCTGACTCATGGCAGTATTGGCGCTTCAGCTGCATATGCATTGTTACAGGAATTATCTTGGTTAACTCCACCAGATCTAGACGAGCTGGCGCAATTCTGGTTTAGTCAGTTTGGACGTTTCGCCGTAGAGATGCCGCAAGCAGGGCGAGTATTAAAACAGCTTAAAACTGAAGGTTATCGCTTGGCCATTGTATCCAATGGCGGCCATGACACCCGATTAAATACCATTCGCGGTTTAGGTATTGCAGAGTATTTTGATGAGATTGTCAGTTCAGGATTGGTCGGCTTTAATAAACCGCAACCGGAAATTTTCCAGATTACCGCAGAGCGTTTAGGCGTACCGCCAGAACAATGTCTTTATATTGGTGATCATCCTGTTAATGATGTTCAAGGTGCAACAGCCGCAGGTATGCATGCTTTATGGATGCAAGGTTTTCATCCGGATGCCGAGTATATTCAATACAAGATTCAGCAACTACCAGAAATCTTTGACCATTTGCAGCGGCTTAAGCAGCTTTAAGTAATCCGGTGGCTATTCATGGCTTTTGCCCATTGGTGAGAGTGACAGCGCGGACAAGTCTGTTCCGCTTCTTTTAAATGCTGGACTTGACCGCAATAAATACAGGCATAAAGTTCTTCTGGTCTGACTTCTTTGACAATGCAGCAGGATTTCGGGAAAAGCGGGAGCCCATGCCGAACATCATCTGGATGGAAATATAAAATGCTGAATTTACCGTCAGTTTCCAATAAACCCAAACGAACCTGACCTAAATGTTCAATGCCTTGCTGACGCATCTCAGCAAAGAATTCATCGTGGGACATTTTGCCTTTTTTAATTTCATCAATGACCAGTAAACCATCTTCCACAATATGAATCGGTTTGCCTTCGAGCAGGTCTTCAAACCATTGAAATTTCATCATGAGCCAGGTGGTCAGACGATACAGGAAAATGATCACCGACATGATCAGCGCTGCCTGGATCAAGGGGAGATCTTCTGTAAACATCGGATCGCCAGCAATGGAACCCAAAGCAAGAATGATGGTGACTTCAAAGATCGAAAGTTGTCGTACCCCACGTTTACCTGTCAGCCGTAGAAACAGGATAATCATCGCGTACATCACTACACAGCGCAGCAAAATCTCTGTGGCAAATTCCCAGGTCGTATCATTTATAAATATGGTGGCCCAGTCCATTGTTATTATTCCAGATCACTCTTTGTTCCGAGTCTAGCAATCTCGGCTGTTAGTTTGCTGCTGTAATTGTGTAAGTTTTTGAATAAAAATAAATTATGTTTTTTGAATGTGATTGCTATGAGTGAAAGATATAGCGATTTTAAGAAAATAAGATAGATATTTCATGTAAATATTGATTGATTATTCAACAGATTAAATTTGAACCAGTTCACATTTTACTCTGTGTGATTTTTAATCAGTACAAATAATATCCTACTGAAATATATCAAGATAAAATCTGAGCAATTTCCTAGGAATAATGAGAACTATTTAATGATTTGTAATCAAATAACTTGATAATTATAAATTTCTGTATGTTGTGCCCTGAAAAATATAGCGATTAGATCAAGCTAAAAATCTGTTTTTTAAATTAAAAATATTGATTTTGACTTCCAAGAAAGGATGTATTGTGAAAAAGATATTCACGCTTTTAACGGTTATGGGCTTAAGTACAGCGGTATTTGCAGATGCAGACTGGAACTATGATCAGCCTGAACAATGGTCGACTCTAAACCAGAAATATTCAGCCTGTAATGGACTGAACCAGTCACCAATCAATATCGAGCGAACAGTCAAAGCCGAACTGGAACCGCTCAAGTTTAGCTATAACACTATGATTCACACAATTGAAAATAAAGGTCATACCGTTCAGGTAGACTTTGCTCAAGGCGGAGAATTACAGCTGGATGATGAAACTTTTGTGCTGAAACAGTTTCATCTGCATAGCCCAAGTGAGAACCTGATTAAGGGCAAGAGCTATCCTCTAGAGATTCATTTTGTCCATGCCAATGCTCAAGGGGAACTTGCTGTAGTGGCGATGATGTTTGAGCAGGGTACAGAAAATCCGATGCTTAAACGTATGTGGAATCGCTTGCCGAAAAAGCAAGGTGAAAAAGTCGTCTTGAAGAAACCGCAACCTGTAAATGAGATGTTGCCTAAGAATCTGGATTATTACCGCTTTAGTGGTTCGTTGACGACACCACCATGTTCTGAAGGTGTGCGCTGGTTGATTTTGAAAGAGATCCAACAGGCCTCTGCGACCCAGATTTCAGAATTTTCCAAGTTAATGGGTCATCCAAATAACCGTCCAGTGCAGTCCTTAAATGGCCGTGTGGTACTGGAATAACAAAAATCTGGATGAAAAAGCTGACTTAGTTCTGCTTTTTTTAATTCTGATACAAATTTCAATAGCCTAAGGTGAAAAGAACTTTGTGGCGAATGCTGAAAGAATTAATATAGATAAGATTTCCTTGGGTCTTTCTGCTGCCATGCTCTTTGACTTAAAAACCATGATCCAGCCATTCACAGCGCTTTCGCCACAGCAGAAGAAGCTGGATCGTCTGATTGATAAAATCGAACAGCAGAAGTTGGAGTTAAAACAATGGCAACAGGCTGAAGAAGACCTACAGCAATATACGCATAAAACTTTCATGCCGGTCTATCATGAATTGCATGGTGTGCTGTTTGAGCAGCTCGAACAGCTCTGGAACCACTTACAGGAAACAAATTTTACCAAGGCCGAGTTGGTAGTACTGGATGAGAAGATTCAATACCTGGCAGATTATCTGCAAGATTCTCAGGCGATGTCAGCGCAAGAAGCCTATAGATCTCTTTCATAAATCAAAAAACGATCTTCTTTTTGGTTAATATTTGCACTCCGGATTTCTTAGCATTCGTGCATAATCTGCGGATGAAATACATCGATTCAAACAAGCTTTCTGATCCTC
>NZ_VPDX01000027.1:0-39747 GCF_013417475.1 Acinetobacter sp. YH12249
ACGGCTTATGCCACAATTAAAGGTATTGAAGTCATGCGTGCACTACGTAAAGGACAAGCATCGTCATTTTATTATGGTCAGCCTCAGGGTGAAGTGTGTCTAATCAACAGGGTTTTCGGTCTCTAAGTACTTTTTAAAGGGAACATCATCGACTCAAATCTCTATTTGCAACAGTGCCGAATAAGGTACACATAAATTTTCTACCATTTATCTTTAATACATTGTATTTCAATTAGATTAAAGTTTACTATTTGATTTTGTCACAAAATCAAAGGGGTTTTTATGAATGAAATTAGAAAAGGTGGTCATAGGGAAGGTGCAGGAAGAAAGGCAATTTACAATGAACCCACTAAGACTATGCGTGTACCAATATCACGTATTGTAGAGATTAAGAAGTTTTTAGCGAATCATAAAAAGACTACCTTAAATGATGTAGCTACTATTACCTTAATTAATCCTACGACATTTAAACGTATTCCTTTGGCTTCTGAAAAAGTGGCTGCTGGTTTCCCCTCTCCCGCACAAGATTACATTGATAAAACTTTAGACATGAATGAACACCTTGTGAAAAATGAAGCTGCAACATTTGTTGTCAAAGTAGCTTCTCTTTCCATGCGTGACGCAGGCATTGAAATTGATGACGAGCTTTTAGTGGATCGTAGTCTTGAAGCTAAACACGAAGATATTGTTATTGCTTTAATTGACAATGAGTTCACCGTTAAGCGGTTAATGATTGAAGGTGATAAGTGTTGGCTTAAAGCTGAAAATCCAGATTATGACGATATTCACCTTAATGATTGTCAAGAATTATTAATATGGGGTGTAGTGACCTTTGTCATTAAGCCATTTAGGAAACATAAATAATCTAATCCTATTGGTCTAATCTACATGGAAAATCAAAATAAGATTTTTGCTTTGGTAGACATTAATAACTGTTATGTAAGCTGTGAACGTGTCTTTAATCCAAGCCTGAATAATAAGCCAGTAATCGTATTATCTAATAATGACGGTTGTGCTGTGGCTCGTTCACAAGAAGCTAAAGACTTAGGAATAAAGATGGGTGTACCTCTTTTTCAACTCAAGGAGCTTGTAGAGCAGCACAATATTACAGTCCTTTCGAGTAATTATGCTCTATATGCGGAAATGTCCCGCAGATTTATAAAAGTCCTAGCTGAATTTGTTACACCTCAAGAACAAGAAATTTATTCGATTGATGAATGCTTTTTAGATCTAACTGCTTATGCTTCAAATTATGATCTAACTGCTTATGCTCATTTAATTCTGGATCGGCTCTCACGTTGGCTAGGTTTGCCGGCCTGTATTGGAATTGGACGGACTAAAACAGAAGCAAAAATGGCTAATCATATCGCTAAAAAGAATAGTTATTTAAAAGGTGTATGTAACCTTGTTTCAATGGACTATTGTTCGATTGAGGGCTTATATCAATCTATAGAAGTTAGTGAAGTATGGGGTATTGGTAGAAAGCATACTAAAAAGCTGAATAGCCTAAGCATTAATACAGTTCTAGATTTTGTTTGTGCTTCACCCTTAATGATTAGAGATCAATTCTCTGTAGTCATGCACAGAACTCTATTAGAATTACAGGGAATTTCTTGCATTGAAATTGAGCAAAGTCCTAAAGCAAAAAAACAAATAATAGCAAGCCGTTCCTTTGGCCAGAAAGTTTATAGCTGTGAGGATCTTAAAGAAGCGATTACGCTTTATGTTCAGGATGCCGTAAGCCGTTTAAGAAGTGAAAATTTACTATGTGGCTGTATTATTAGTTTTGTTCAATCTAATCCATTTGATACTTCTGAGCCTTTTTATAATAAATCTTTGTCTTACGCTTTACCCGATCCATCAGACAATAGTTTATTACTTTCTAAAATTGCTACCTCAATGGTTGATCAGCTATACCAGAAGAATATTGGATTTAAAAAATGTGGAGTTATCCTCACTTGTCTTGAACCTAAAGCCACACATATTTATGACTTATTCACGGACATGAACAAGATAGAATCAAGTAATAAACTTATGGATTCACTCGATGATATACAGAATAAATTTGGTAAGAGAAAAATAGGATTAGGTGCCAGTATGCTACCTGATAGAAATTGGAATATGTCACGTAATAAGCTGTCTCCCAATTACTTTAAATGGGATCAACTTATGAGTGTTAAATAATTAGTCATGACTAAGATAATTTTTTTGCATGTGACTTGCCACCTGGCTAAAAGGAATAACAGGAATTGAAATTAAAATATGCAGCGTTTATAGCTCTTTTAATAGTAGTGTCTGTTATGGCCTTTAAACAGGTTTATAACCCTTACTTTGATCAAGATAAAGAAGTAAAGACGTTTAGCTTTAATGGAAAAAAATTAACGGCTCTGTACCTATATAGGGAGCATGATCAAGAAATAGGTTTTAAAGAAAATCCTTCATTAAAGCCTTTAGTCTTTACGTGGAAAAAGCCGATTTATACCTGTTTTAATATGGTCAATGTACCTTATGACTTAGAGATATTTTTCTTTAATACAGATAAAAAAATTATTGGATCGGCTGTAATGGAAAAGTTTTCCAAAAAGCAGTATTGCCCCAAAGAAAAGATTCAATTTGCATTAGAAAGAATAAAAACTTAGATTTTTCAATCTAGTCTTTAGTATCTTTAAAATTATTTGAATAGTAACTGTATGGATAAAGAGTATAAAATATGTCTTTAATGTCGATACTGAAATCATCAGATCCTAAGTGCAAAGAAGTAAAAGAAATTATAAAAAGTGTCGCACCCCAAAAAAAAGATTTCAAAACTTACAGTGGTATTCCTCCTTTTACTAATTATGAAGTTATGAGTGAACATAAATTAACGAGTAGTTATGATTCAGGCTTGGTTGGTACAGCATTTGACTACTTATCTAAAATAATTTGTGCGTACTACACGAATACTGAATTGAGTGCTAAGGAATTTGAGCAACCTAAAATTATCAGCTTTCTAGGGGAAACTAAAAACAAAAGCATTTTGGTATTGTATAAAAAAATTCAAAATCACATAGATTTTCTACTAGCTAATAAATCAAACGATTTAGAACTAAATGAAGAATTTATTGGTGGAATTATTCTTTTGGCTAAATTAGAAAATCTATGGCGATCTGGATTTCTACCAGTAGCAACAAAGAAAGACATACTAAAACCAACGGAGAAAGTGGTTTACGAAGATATATCTTCCCTAGTCAAAAATTTTGATAATGTATTCATTAAGAATGGTCTTATTAAGCCTGATAGTCTGATCACATACAATCCCAGATATTCTGCAAATATCCGTGTTGCACTAGGTGGGATAGATGCAGATATTTGTATTGATGAAACACTATATGACTATAAAAGTACAAAAAATCATGGATTTATGATTAAAGACAGTATGCAAATCACATCGTATTACTTATTCTATTTAATGGATCGAATTATGTCGTCAACAGTGCAGATGCAACGACACAGAATAGAACGAATTGCATTATATAAAGCTAGGTTTGGCCAAATTGAATATTTTGATGTTAAGCATATACCTGAAAAAGATTTAAAATATGCAATTTCTGAGCTTAATAGGATGTTCAAATTAGGTATGCCCGCTCAGAAAATTAAGGATTTTTAAAGGGCACTAAAGCACAGTATTGCGCCTTATCCTTCCCTTATATTATTAACGGTCTTGCTCTTTCCCCTTGTTCTTTCCGTGTTGAAGATCTAGCTTATTAGGTTGAATCTGTGGCTGTGACATTGGTTTTTTAACTTCTACCTGTTTCCGTAAATAGTCCACTAGATCAACTGCTAATTTTCTATCTTGCGGATCTGGTGACTGTGATAGAGCTTTAGTAATTTCCTTGTAATGCGTCAATGCTTCTTTTTCTTGCTGTTTAGCTTTCTGGACACGTTCTGGACTGGCCTTATTTTTACCATATCGCTTAAACGATTTGCCCTGCTCTTTCATTTGTTTAACTGACTGCTTATCACTTCTATTTTTTTGAAGCCTAGCTATACGTTTTGTCGCATTCGCTTCAATCCCTCTAGATCTTAATTTTTCAGCAAAACTTTCTCGCCATTCCTGAAGGTCAGCCTTCCTAATATTTAACCGATCACCTTTTTCAGAAACAGCTTTAACAACAACATGCACATGCGGGTTTTCACTTGGATCTTTTGAAGGGTCATTGGTAAAGGTATGCTGCACCAGCATATATTTATGGTCTTTAAAATGTTCCTCTGCAAATTCTTTTGCAGCATCATAAACGCCTTTTTCATCCGTACCTTTCGGCATAGATAACACAATATTAAAAGCCTGCTTATATTTAGATTCTTCATCAGAAATAGGTGTACCTGACATTTGCCAATCTTCAGCAGTATCTTCTATATCATCCTTACCATTAACTTTATTTCCGTCCTGATCAATTCCCTCTAATTGCCCATTCCGTGTGATATATCCCATGTGGGCTTTCACCTTCCCCATAGAATTACCTCCACCAGTAACCTTGACCATTACTTCAGGGGTCTTTTTACTGATTCTATTTAAAGTTGCCTTAACGCTATTTGGAGATGATTTAGGGGCTGATTTAGCTGAATGGCCAGATCCATTTTTAGGCTTAGACAGATCATTTAAAAAAGTATCTAAACTTTGGGTCTGATTAACACGCTTAACTTTAGATCCGTTAAGTAGCTGCTCACCATGAGCAAGCAAAGTGCTTTGCACTTCTCTGGTAGTCTTACTGCTTCCGTTAGCCATTATTCCCACCTCTTTTTATTGCGCTCTAATAGAGTGAAAACATGCCTAACTTGAGCTTTTACTAGCTGATGCACTCGCTCGACAAATTCTCTATCGTAAGACTCATAAATACCCTGATTCATATTCTTAGCCATTTGGTTTAGGTTTCTACCAATCGCCAAAAGCTGACTATTTGATTCGCCAAGTTTAAGAGCTTCTTCCTGGCTAAAGAATATTGAATCTTTTGTGACATTAGCTGTTAAAACCGAAATGATATATTGATTCGGTTTCATACCGACCTGTGCTGCTTTTTCATTAATGGCTTTCATCAAACTTGGTTTAAGCCGTAATTCTTTGCGTGATGTTTTTTCAAATACATCTATAACGTCTTGCGTTTTTTCTATTTCAGATAACTTTTCCTTGATCATTTTTTTGAGCAGGTTGTCTGGATCTACTTCTTCAAACTTAGCTAACTGATAGATTTTTTCGGCTAAGTCCTTTTCAAGATTCAAGGAAAAATCTTGTCCTGAATATTCTGGATCATTCTCTTTTTGATAAGAAAGTTCTAACGCTTTTTGGAAAGGTGCGCCTTTCTTAATTCCCTGTTTTTCACACTTTGCCTCCCACCAATCAAGCACTGCCCGATCAACTCTGAAAAAGATTTTATTGTCTTTAGTCATGATTAATTCCATAAGCAAAGTGATATTTTGCTTATCCCATTTTATCAACTGGGTGACAAAATGGCAATTTTAACGGCTGCTGCCTATCCTGCCCTAGATTATATACCTTCTTTTTTCCCTCTTTTCTCCTTAGTCATGACTAAGGGTAATCAAGCTAGGTGGTCGGGATAACCCGCCCAAAAAAAACCTTGCATAAGCAAGGTCTTTTTCCATTGATAGGTTTAGGCTTCTTGTAAATACTCGATTTCAAGGCTGCTGCAATCTACAGATACCTCTGTTCCATCTTCGTATTTGATCCATGCAAAACCCAAAGAAGTAGGCTTTTTATTTAGCATCAGGTTCGCTTGTCGGCCGTCATGAATAACAACTAAAAGCGGTTTTTTGATTTTGTCTGGATCTTCTTCTTTAGCTTCTGGCTGCTCTTTCTGATTCGATTGATCCATCAGTTTTTTAACTTCTGGTTCTTCTGGTTCTTCAGTCGCTTCAGCTTGATCATCCCCCTCAAAATTGAAAGATTCATTATCATCAATAATGGCGGTTTGCTCTTGGCTTTCTTGCGCCTGTGGTTCTTGATCTACTTCAGTCACTTCAGCTTGCTTAGGTTCTTTTAACTTTTTAGATAAAGCCTGAACTCTAGATCTGATAATGTCCTGACCATTCTCTAAAGATTCATCCACCCAAGCGTTTACTTCTTCAGGGAAGGATTCCCAAAGTTTGCGTAAGTCATACAAAGTCTTTGGAGATTTAAAACCTGCATCATAAGCCTTAGATAAGCATTCTGGCATATCTACTAAAGCTAAGTGAGTAGAAATGAAAACAGGATCTTCATTTAACTTTTTAGCGATTACGTTTTTCTTCTCACCTTGCTTAATTTTCTTTTGGATGAAAAGTGCAAGCTCAATAGGTGAATGGTTAAGGCGTTCTTTATTCTCCATGACTTGATCATAATCATCATGATCATTATCAACAAAAGCAGGGATAGTTTCCTTGCCAGCCATCACTGAAGCTCTAAAACGTCTAGCTCCATAATTGATGATCCACTTGCCTTGTTCTGTTGGGTGGGGTTTAACACTAATTGGTGTTTTAACTCCACGAGCCTTGATTGATTCGACCATTTTTTGCATCTGATCTTCTGGAAACTCAACACGCGGCTGATCTGGATCTTCAAGAATATCTGTAAGTGGAATCTGTTTAGGTGTTCCGTCTGCTACTGGTGCAGAATTACCTAGATCAATACCTTCCAAAGCTGATAAATCTAACATTCCTTAAATCTCCATAAACTTGTTAATGCTTTCAAAAACTGTTTTTAATTCAGCCCATGCGGTAAAACCGCTAGTTTTACCCAATTTATTTGTAGGTATGCCTTGCGCTTGCGCTTCAGCGATTGCAGTCGTTTTTTTAACGAAGGCATAGCTACCGTCTGAGTTTTTGATCAGGTACTTTGAAAAATGCTGAACAATAGCTTTTAGGTTGTCTTTCTGAAATGGAGTTGGTTCAACAATATTCGGAAGGATGCCGATTAATTTTAAATTTGGGTTTAGCTTTTGATTAATCGCTTGGATCTGCTTGAGTAATCCACCGATGCCGTCAATAGCTTCCTGATTCAATTGAATTGGACTTAAAACATAGTCACTAACAATTAATGAAGCTACTTGGCGAATGTCGGGATTTGGATTGGTATCAATCAGGCAAACATCAAATAAAGAATCAACTGATTTTAAAAACTTCTGGTAATTGGTGGCAAAGTTGTTATGCAAAGTGCCATTTTTTTCAATAGCTGTTAATTCTGGTGTTGCTTGTACCAAAGTAAAGGCTTCAGGATTTGAAATAGTTTGATCTTCTTTGGTCAGCATGTCGAATGCAGATACATTAGCTACAGTCACAGCCCCGCCAGTAATCAATGCTTTTGTAGTGTTCTTCTGGTGGTCTAGATCAATGACTAATACACGCAAGCCCAAAGAATTTAAATAGTGTGCATACTGGCAAATGATTGCAGATTTACCCACACCGCCCTTTTGATTTGAAGCAACAACTTTTTTCATATTTCACCTAGTTTAATGGCTTATTAAGGGTCGCCCTATTGCGTCCTTATGCTGTATATTCTAACGTCCACCTGTGGACATTGCAAGCATTTTCTTAGTCATGACTAAGTTTTTTATCATAAAAAAATCCTCCCATAAAGGGAGGACGTAAATTAAAAATCTTCAGGATAACCGATTGTTATGACTGGCTCTCCTTGATCTCCACCATGAACGTGCAATTCTAAAATATGATTTCTCTTGCGACCTGCGCCTGTGATAATCACAGTAAAACGTACCGCACTAGGGCTTAGGTGTGTCTTATATGCTCGGCTCATCCATAAAATATCATGAATAACGCCCTCTAAGTCATTAAGCCATTTTTCATTTTTTACCGCCTTATCAACTACCGCCCAAAGCGCAGAAGTGAAACAGATAGGATGCTTATAATGTTCTTTTGCCAGTCCATCTAATTTAGGGCTAAGAGAATTGATTGCAACTAAAAAACCATCTTCAATGGCTTGCTGACGTGTGTAAACTGAAATGTATTGTTCCATGATTTTTACCTGTTTTATTTCAGGTCGCCCGATGCGTCCTGATAAAGTCATTATATCAGTCCACCTGTGGACATTCAAGCAAAAGTTTAGTCATGACTAATTTTTTATAGGGAAAATTGAGTAGAAAAATATCCGTTTTAATACCTGGTTAAACCGCTTTTCAGATGCTCTTATTTGCGATTCTTAGGCTGCTGACTGCCTTTTTTATATATGAAGCTAGGTTATTCCTAGCACCGACCTGAACAGGCCAAAATGAGCGTATATAAAGCAGAACAGATAGACAATTTTTTATGTTTTTTAGGCAAGCTAAAAACCAAAAAAAATCGCCACCAAAAAAAACCTCCCATTGTGGGAGGTCTAGCTTAAACGGCTAAGTTATAAGTAATTCTGTAATCTTCAAAATAACCGTTTTCATTATCTCCCCTTCTGATTCTTTCAATATGAGTAACATTGTGGGCTACTCGGCAACTAATCATGATTTTTTCAATTTCTTGAAATAGTGTTTTTTCATCAAAGATTGGAAACCAAATATTATTGTTAGATCCAGTTAAAACCTCATGACCGCAAAAATGAACCAGTTTACCTGTAGGATAGTTTGTAAAGATTGCAACTATTGAAGCTCGCATAATTAATTCCTGTTTTATTTCAGGTCGCCCGATGCGTCCTGATAAAAATCATTATATCAGTCCACCTGTGGACATTCAAGCAAAAACTTAGTCATGACTAAGGATAATAAGGCTTAGTCATGACTAAGAGAATTGATAAAAAAAGCCCCCTTTCGGGGACTTATTCATTAAGCGGTTAAAAGTTGTCTTTCTTCTGCCATTCTGGTTTTTTTAACTTTCTGGCTGCCGTGTAACTCTCGCATTTGATCTAAAGTCATTCGACCTCGACCATTTGATTTTTTACCAATGAAAACCCATTTACATTGCACTCGATTCCATACAAAACCCGCTTCTTTTAATTTGTCTTTGTGCTGCTTAGTATCACCAGAAACCCAAACCCAAACGCCAATAATTTCAATATCTAAACCATCCAGATTGATAATTGCATCAATAGCCTGTTTTACTTTTTTCTCAACTTCAGAGTGTTCTGAACGGCTTGACCAGAAACCACGCCCATTTTCGGAACTATCTTGATACTGATCTTTTGAAGCTTCATTAATAATGCGATTTAAAAGCTGTTCATATTCGCTGTTAATCTCCTGCATAACTTCGGTTTTACCGCCACGATCAGGATGATTTTTAAAAGCTAGTTTTTTGTACTGAAGTTTTAACTCGTCTAATGATGTAACTGATGAAAAATGTTTCATGTTTAAATACCTGTTTTATTTCAGGTCGCCCGATGCGTCCTGATAAAATCATTATATCAGTCCACCTGTGGACATTCAAGCAAAAAACTTAGTCATGACTAAGTTTTTTAAATGATATAAATTCATAAAAAATAGCTATTTAAGTATTTTGTCTGGTCTGCTTTTCTAATGCTTATATTTGCGTTTCTTAGGCTGCTGATAGCCTTTTTTTACCCTACGTCTAGTTACCCCACATTAAACACACAAACACCCTAAAACGAGCTTAAAACACACAAGATGAACAACCTTTTTTCCCTTAGTCATGACTAAGAATGTATAAAAAAAATCCCCTTTCGGGGATCTCTTTTAAATTGGACAAGAATTAAAAATTTTATGGAATGGATCATTCCTATAAGCTGTCACTCTATACGCTTTAAGGCGTTTTTTAGTGTATGGCTCAAAGGTCACTAAAAAGTGTGAGAATAGCCCACCTCCCAACTGTTCGGGCAGCATGAACATTTCAAAGTTAAAACCTCCATACGTGCGGGCAGGGGGAAGGATATTAAACTTTTCATCATATTCAGTTAGTGAAATTTCAATCGGTTCTAAATAGTTATTCTCTTTCTGAAAGAAATCTTTTTCAGTCATAACTGAAGCAGCAGCAAAGCTTTCTCCATAACTGTTTTGTAATTCTAGTATTAATTGACCTACATTCTTTTTAGTAAGACAGCAAACATATTGATCATTAAGATTGTCTAAGTAACCAAAAAAATGGACTGATTCAACTTCAGATTTCTTTAATGTATAGACTAAAACTAAATCCTGATTCATAACTAAATACCTGTTTTATTTCAGGTCGCCCGATGCGTCCTGATAAAAATCATTATATCAGTCCACCTGTGGACATTCAAGCAAAAGCTTAGTCATGACTAAGAAATAAAACAATGTTTAGTTAATCCCTAGAAGGTAGATCAGAGCAAAGTGTCTACTTTGCGAACTGGTGCAATCAGTTAAATTTTCCCTTCCCTGATTACCGTTGCAAGGGGCAAGCGAAGCCGACAAAATCTGTGATTTTGTCGAGCTGACCGCAGCACCGCAACTGCTCCCATTTGATCTAAAACGGGATACCTAAAGCCAGCCCGCATGGGTGGCGACCAGATAGCATAGAAAACTAAAAAATGTAGGAGGTAAGTAAGGCAAAAACTAAATATTTAAAAACTAATCAGCTAGATTTATTGGCAAAATATTACAGGTTTGGCCAAATCCTGGGAAACATTAAGTTATTGTTTTTATTATATGGTTGTAAATTGAAATTCTTAAAAAATGGCAAAATATTCCACTTAGGCTAAACGTACATATTTAGTCATGACTAAGGTGTTAACTGGCTAATTATTAAATTTTACTATTTAGATGCGAACAGAAAAGATACTTTTTATATGGATTAATAAGAATTTTTGAAGGTTTTAAATTGAACCACCATATTGTCTTAAATTAGCGAAGTCTGTTTAAGACAATATGGTGGGTATGCTTTTTAGATATTAATCCTGATCGTGCGTGTCCTGATCGTCTTTCTTACCATTAATGCTATTAGTGATAATCCCTCGTTTTGCCTGTAACCAGAAGTAATAATCCATATCTATCGGCTTATGAGCATTAAGCTTATCTAACTTTTCAGTTAATAGAGTTCTCATGATTACCTTAGAAGTATCCTCGTCTAAATTACCTAAGAAATATCCGTAATCCAGTAAAAATTCTTTGCAATTTACTAAGGTGCTGATTTGTTTTGGAGATACCTTTACTGGTGGCTTGAAATGCTTAATTCGATCAGGTGATTTAAAGTGTGAGCCATCATCACTAAACGGAATTGCAGCAGCCAGATAGCCCTTTTTCATTTTATCTATAAATTTGATGTGTCCTTGCTCTTTATATTCAGTTTTCAAGTTAAAAATGAACTTAATAGCAACTACTTCCTTTCCATTTTTTACGTTCTCAAAACTGACATTAATATTGCTAAGTTCGTTAATTTCATCCTGAGCCACATTCAAAACACGGTTTTTAAAATTGGCCAACTCTTTATATTTATCCTCACATTCAAGCATCCATCTTAATTCTTCCAGATCAATAGTGACCTCTGATGTACGCCACATATAGCTCATTAAGATCCGATACAAACGAAGGGAATAGCTCGAATTAAATAAGATAATATGCTTCAGTTCATGGCTACTAAATGACTTAGTTTTTTCATCTACTTTCTTAACTAGATCATAGAAATACTCAAAAAATTCTTTTGCGAATCTAACCTTAATACATTTAGTTGCTTTGTCATAATGGCAATAAGTCATCATCGGAACTTTAGCAGGTTCGTCAGATTCCCCATCTTTAACCAACATAGTTGGGTTATCAAATTTTGTATAAATACGTTTTAAAGCAGTTTCAGCATTTCGCTGAATTTCACGTTTATCTGTTGCAGTAAGCACTTCCTTTCTAGCCATTGGGGAGGTCAATTCTCCAAAGTTTTCGCTGCTCACATAAATGAAGTCGTCATGAGTAATTGAGGTCTTATTTTTAAGCTCATTCTTTCTCACGATGATCATTGCACAGTACATAAGCTTCTCAAGATTGAGATCAATGCTATATCTGGCAGTAGGAAAATCATTGCGGGTCACAACTAAATCGGTCAATTTTGCCCTTGTATTAGATTGTGTATAGTCCTCTAAGCCTTGTGAGCCAATAATTTTCTGCATTTTTTTGTAAATCCGTTATTCCTTTTGAAATCATTATAACTATACAAGTATATTTATCAAGTATAGTTATTAATTAAGTTTATAAGATATTGTTTTTAAAATATATATTTATTAAAAATCAGTAAAATTACTTTATAACCCTGTAGTAGTATAAATAAAATAAATGTTTTTCCTGTTTAAGTATTTTCTTTTATTTCAATTAGTTACGCTGCGACAAAACGTATGGCTATTTTTAACACAAAAACCAGTTAAAAAATATTCAATTTTGAATATTTATAACTATTATATAAATATCAATAACTTACGCTGCGACAAAACGTATAGTTATGATTTTAAGCCTATACAAATATCTTTTTTAGCACCAAAAAATAAAAATCGTTCTTCAATATAATTATTTATATAAAACAACAACTTATCAGATTGTTAAGAATCTAGTTAATTCCTGAAAAATATATATAATCGTATCCAGTACGCATAATCGCAGGTTTGCGACAAAACGTATAGTTATGCGGGGAAGTTGCGACAAAACGTATAGTTTTGAGATTGCAGCATGGATTAAGGCTAAAAAATACGCAAAAATATAATAAGTTAGAGCTAAACACCTAATTAATTACTGATTTTTAAGAATAATTTAGCCATTTTTTGTATACTGTTGATAAGTCTGTGGATTATTTGCGACAAAACGTATAGGTATGTGACAAAACGTATAGTTGTAGCGACAAAACGTATAGTTATAGCGACAAAACGTATAGTTATAGCGACAAAACGTATAGTTATAGCGACAAAACGTATAGTTATAGGCTTGTAAACTTATGTTTTACAAAAAGAAATTAAGGCTCTTAAACTGTTCTAAACACTCCTAAACTCTATTTAAACTCTTTTTAAACCCGATTCTAGTTTTTTTTAAAAAGTTTTTAGAAATGTTTAGAAGATTATTAAAGTGATATTTACATGACAAAAAGGGAAGGGATCTAAAAAAAATATGAGCTTTGATATATACAAACTTTTTACAAAAGTTTTAAATTATTCATTAAAGTTTTAAACTTTTTGATATATATTAAAAGCGTTTAAAAATAATTGATGTTTTTGTGTCTTTTACACACAGTTACACTTCAGTTACATTTTTAAATTAATTATATTTTGTAAGAATCCGCACTTCACTTTTAAAAACTAGGGATCTTGCAGAAATGGCTTTAACGATGAATGACTTGAAAACAGTCGATGACTTCAACGCCAATAACTATGGTGTTGAAATTGGTATGAACGAGCAGTTCCAATATTTTGTGACTGTTAAAGTAAATGATGTTGATCACATCATTCATACTGCATCAGGAAAAATTCGATTCACACGGAATTTACCCTTCTTGATTCAAGAGATTTGTTCAATGTGCAGCAATGCCAAAACAATATCTCTAAACTTTGAAGGCAAGTTATTCGTACTGGAAAACTCATCTAAATAGAGTGACTACTTGTGTATAAAAAATTTATTTTAGGTTTAACTTTAGCTAGTGCATCTGCCTTAGTTGCAGCTAAAGATGAAAATTATGGCTGTCGTGCTTTTATGTGCTTTGCTGGCGGTCTTAATGTTTCTGAATGTCAGTCTACAATTAGTGACGTAAAAAAAGATCTGGCTAAAGGTAAAGGCTTTCCTCACTGTTCATTCGTCAGCAGTAATCAAGACGGATCTGTTGGAGGTGGAGAAGGACAACCTAAAATTTCATCTTATACACATAATAAAAGAGTTTATCTGTATGTAGATGACAAGTTAGTCACTACAGTTAAAAAGTCCTAAGTTTTTGCAAGAAAAAAGCCTGATTTAATCAGGCTTTTTTTTCTTGTAATTGTTTATAGAAAATTCTTAAAACTTCTTTGACTGCTACACTTTTTCCGTGTTTTTCCCCGCCATAAATATCTTTTAAATATTCTAAGGCTTCCAGTGCTTCAACATCTTCAGGAACATCCATATTGAAATAAACTGAAAGTGGAGTTTTGGTAGTAGGCTTTTTTCTATATCTTTTTCTGCGATCTAATACCTTTCCTTCTGTTTCTGTTTCTGTTTCTGTTCCTAGTTCTTCAGTCATAACTTATCCCATTTAATAAATGTCCACAGGTGGATATTAAGTCCTTTTTAAATAATTTACTACTTATATCGGGTCGCCATTTATGAGAAGTAGCATTGCAATAGTATGTTTTAACGTGGGGTTATAACCCTTTTAATAACCTCATATTATGTACTATGTACTATTTAAATCCCGCTACTAGATCAAATGGGAGCAGTTTATTTTCTGCGGTCGCCATTTAAAAAGCACAGCTTTTTAAAGCTCACTTGAAAATCAACGGTAATCAGGGAAGGGAAAATTTAACTGATTGCGTCAGTTCGCAAAGTAGACACTTTGCTCTGATATATGTGCTATGGATCTGGATTAGATAGGTAATATAGATGCCTGGATAAACGCTGCAGCTTGCAGCTTTTATCCAAGCATCGAGGTTTTTAGTCATGACTAAAGCAGAATTTAGCTAAAATATTTAAGATTTCTTTAAATTATTTAAAAAAACTTTACCAAGATTACCTAAATTGATGATAATGCACCTTTGTTATGGGTGCTTTAAAAGGTTTTATGGATGACTGATTTTATAAATATTGATCCTGATTTTTCTATTTCAGAGGTGGTGCTAGAGGAATCTAATAAACAAGGATTTATTAAAGAGTTAATTATTAATGAATTTGAGGGTGGATTTTTTATCACAGCAAAACTGGCATGGTCAGGCCAAAAGGTTTGGACTTTAACAACAAGACGAGAAAAAGATAAAGCTAGGATCTTTAAGGATCTGACTAGGCTTAATGATTTCTTGAAAGAAAAAATTTATACAGAAGAAGTAAAAATAATAAGAATCAAGTAAAAAAATACAAAAGCCCTTTCCAATATGGTATATTTTGGATTGTATTCTTTAAAGCTCTAAGGCGGGATTTAAGAAAATGGCTATAAGTTTAAATAAATATGGAAATTTTTTAAAATTTTTTCTAGTTATTTCATGTGTTTATCTTGTGTGCTTCATGCCACAAGATGCACTGCTTTTAGAAATCCTTGTAGATTTCACTAAATTTCAAGTAGTTGCTTTCTTATATTCATCTTTTCTTTGTGGGCTTTCGAGTTTCCTAAATTTCACAATTTGGAAATAACCCATGAATCTTGTAATCGTTGAATCTCCTAACAAATGTTCAAAAATTGGAAGTTTTTTAGGATCTGATTTTAAAGTTGTGGCCAGTGTTGGCCATGTTCGGGATCTACCAAGAAAAGGCTTAGGTATTGATATAGCCAATGATTTTGCAATGGAATATTCATTTATTCCTGATGCCAAAGTTAATGACAGAACTTTTGACGGTGGCGAAAAACGTATTGAAAAAATAAAAGCCTTTTTGAATAAAGCAGACAAGATTTATTTAGCTACCGATCCAGACAGGGAAGGTGAAGCTATTTCATGGCATTTAAAAGAATGTTTAGGTCTGGAAGATGGTCAATTTGAACGAATAGAATTTAATGAAATTTCAGAAAAAGCTATTAAAGAAGCCATTAATAATGGGCGTGGTTTAGATTATCAGCTTGTATATGCTCAAGAAGCACGTAGGGCTTTAGATCGTCTGGTGGGCTATCTAGTTTCCCCTATTGCATCTAATCTTATGGGTCAGCCTTCATCTGCGGGGCGGGTACAATCTCCTGCTGTTTTAATCGTTGTCCTTAGAGAAATCGAAATCCAGAAATTCAAAGTTACTAACCACTTTGGCGTTAATTTGAGTTTTGATAAAGAGCCTAAAAAATGGATCTCGCAATGGGTTACAACGGAATTTGTAACTGAGGATCAGCCTTATGTTTTAGATCGTTCCTTAGCTGAAGAAGTTGCAAAAACTAAGAAAGTTAAAGTTTTAAACTGCACTGAAAAAACAGAGTATTCAAATGCTCCTTCTCCTTTCTCTACAGCCCTACTTTTACAAGCTGCTAGTGTAGCGTTAGGCTTTAGCCCTCAACAAACAACCAAAGCAGCACAGGCATTATTTGAACAAGGGGCAATTACTTACATTCGGACTGACGGCCTAAACATAGCTGATGAAAGTGTAGAAGAAATCTTTGCTTATGCTAATGAACATCAATTTTCTTTACCTGAAAAGCCTAATAAGTTTAAGGAAAAAGATGGGGCGCAAAACGCCCATGAAGCAATCCGACCTGTTCACATAACTGATAAAGATCTAGGAAAGTCACCAGAACAAAAAGCTTTATATCAATTGATTTGGGAACGTACTATTTCAAGTCAATTGGCCAAAGCTGAATATAAAGCCGTTACTTTGGAATTACTGTCTGAAGATGGAAAATATAAGTTCCATGCTAAAAGCCGTGAGCTAATAAAAAAAGGGTGGATGGTTTTTGGTAAAGACTGCCTGAATGAAGATGAAAACGAGCCTTCAGGCGTGGTGCCGGTCTTAGAAGTTGGTTCTGTAGTTGATGTTGAAAGCGGTGAAGTTATTGCAAAACAAACTAAGCCACCAAAACGCTATACAGAAGCTTCACTAATTAAAAAATTGGAAAGCTGCGGGATTGGTCGCCCTTCTACTTATTCATCAATCATGGCCAATATTCTGAATAAGGGCTTTCTGGAGGTAGAAAAGAAAGTCTTAAAACCAACTAAATTAGGGAATGATTTAATTGGTAGTCTGTTAAAAGCTAAATTTAGCTTTCTGGATCTGCACTATTCAAAAGAGATGGAGTTGCAGCTAGATAAAATTGCATCTGGTGAAACTTCATATAATTCGGTTGTTTCTGCCTTATACACTCAACTTGCTCAAGAGCTAAGTACAGCTTCAAAGCTGACAGCTATAAACGCAATACCTTGTCCAAAGTGTAAAAGCCAATTAAAAAAATTTAAGAATACTAAAACCAATCAATTTTTTTGGATTTGTAGCAATGAGGACTGTAAGCACTCGATGGATGACGACAAGGGTAAACCAGTCGAAAAAGTTATTCATTCATGCCCTAAATGTAAAACAGGTCGCTTAAATAAATTCCAAAATTCGCAAACTAAAGAATTTTTTTGGATCTGCAATGATCAGGAATGTAAGCACTCGATGGATGACAAGAAAGGTCAGCCAGTAGAGAAAATCAAATATCCTTGCCCTAAATGCTCAACGCCATTATTCAGATCCAAAAAAGAAGGTAAAGATCCGATCTGGTTCTGTCCTAATCGGGAAACAGATTGCAAAGTCTTTTTGCCTGAAGTTAATAAAAAGCCACTTCTTGAAGTCTATTCATGTCCTCAATGTGCCAGTGATTTAAGACGGATCAATGGGGCAAATGGCTATTTTTGGGGGTGTACCAACTATAAAAATGGGTGCTCCGCTACTTATCCAGATCAAAAAGGTAAGCCAAAATTTGAGGTGAAAAAGTAATGATTGATTTCGTAGTTTTGGCACAACAATGTGCGCCACAAGTTGATGTAAATATTGCGTCTGCAATTGTTAAATCTGAATCCTCATTTAATCCTTTTGCGATAGGGGTTAATCGTGCCGCAGGTCTTAAAAAACAGCCGACTAGCTATGAAGAAGCTGTATCTGTGGCCAAAAGATTAATTAGCCAGGGACGAAATATTGATGTTGGTTTTGCTCAAATTAATAGTGCTAATTTCAAAAGATTAAATCTTAGTGTCGAGCAAGTTTTTGATCCCTGCACTAATCTAAGCGCAATGCAATTTATCTTTAATGACTGCCGAAATAGGGCAAAAGGCAAAGATATTTATAAAGCTATGTCTTGCTATAACACTGGCAACCATTCATCAGGATTTAGAAATGGGTATGTAGCGAAAGTATCAAGAAATTTGAATTATTTTGCTAATGGTTCACTCAATACCATGCCTGTAAAATTCAATCCTCCCTCACCTCCTATGAATAGCTCAGAACAGCTTGCATATTTTGCTACTAATGCAGATATGCCTAACTCCAATGGATATACCGAAAATACAGAACTTCAAAGCCTTCCAGTAGTGGAGAAACGGCCTTCATTTTTCTTAACTAACGGCACAAATATTAAAGAAAAAGAAAAAAGTTTAAAATCTTCTATGATCTTTTAAAATATTTTCAAAAAGTTTAAAACTTAGTGTAATATATTAAATATACAGTACCAATGAACAATATTTGATTTTCCAAAAATATTGTTCTTGGTACTTAATGCGCTAGGTCTTAATTGCTTCACTTGGAGAAAATAATGAAAGCAAATCAAACGCAAATAACAACGACTAAAACGACTGGTATCAAAGCAAGCGTATTGATGTTGTTCATGATGTTAATCTCAAGCCCTGCTTTTGCTCAAATCTCAAAAGTTAATACGGTTATGGCTAATGTTCAGTCAGTCTTAGCGGGTGTGGCTGTAACTGTATTTACCATCACTATCATGTGGGCTGGCTTTAAATTGGCTTGGCAACAAGCGAAGTGGTCAGACATTTCTAACATCGTTATCGGGGGGATTTTGGTAGGTGGTGCTGCGGGTATCGCTGCTTGGCTGATTAACTAATGTCGAATTTTTCTGATCCAATTTTCAGGGGTTGCACTCGTCCTGCCATGCTTTTTGGCGTTCCAATGTTGCCTTTTTTGTTGGTGACGGGGGTAGCAATTCTTTTAGCGGGTTGGTCTTTTTATCTACTTAGTGCCTATGTGACTTTATTTATAGCAGCTATTTATGTGCCTATTTACTTCTGGATGCGGGCAATAACAAAAGTAGATGACCAACGATTAAAGCAAGTATTGATGCGGTGGCGCATAAGAGGGAAACAGATCCAGAACCATCAAAAATGGGGAGCAATCTCATTTTCGCCACTTAAATTAAAGAAAAGGAAATAACAATATCATGCGTTCAAAACAGCAAGTTAAAGATAGCGCAAATGCTGAAGTCGCAATTTCAGACTATCTGCCGTTTGGTAATCATGTTTCCAACAATGTTATTAAGCTTAAAAATGGTGAATACATTGCTACATGGAAATTAGAAGGCATTTCGTTTGAAACAGTTGAAGCCGATATTATTAGAATCCGTAAAGAAGGATTAAATAATTTTTATCGTGCTTTAGGTGGCGGTCACTTTGCTGTTTGGACGCATAAGATTCGTAGGGGAGTTAATGAACGTCTAAATGGCGTTTATGAAAATGATTTTATTGCTGATTTTAATGAAAGATATTATCAGCAGTTTCAGGGTGAAAAGAATAAACAGATGGCTACTGAATTGTATTTAACAATTCTTTATCGTCCTGAAATTTCCAGATTAACAAAGATCTTTAAGAGTAAAGCTAGTCGTGATCCAGTAGCCCTGAAAAAGCAGATTAAGCGGGATCTCGATATTTTGGATGATGTAGCCAAACAGGTTGAAGCAAGTCTATATCACTACAATCCAGAACGTCTGGCGACCTATACCAAGAAAGGTTTTGTCTACTCCGAAATGTGTAATCTGCTTGGTTTCTTAACTAATGGAGTTTGGGAAGAAATCCCTTTAAGACAAGCTAATCTTGATCAATATATTCCAAGTAGTCGCTTGTTCTTTGGTGACAAAAACGGCTATTTACAGATCAAACATCCTGAAGCTCAAAAATATGTAGGCTTTCTGGATATTCAAGAATTTCCACGTTTATCAGAATCAGGAATGTGCAATTCCATCCTGTATGGAAACTATGAATACATTGAAACTCAAAGTTTCACGGTTTATGGCAAGCGTGATGCTGTAGATAAATTAAAAACAATTAAAGGACAGCTAAATTCTGTAGAGGACGTTTCAGATCAAGAGATTCGTGATATTGATCTGGCTATGAGTGAAGCTAATAGCGGGAATTTCCAGTTAGGCGAATATCACTATACGCTTGCGATTTTTGGTGATTCACCAAATCAAGTTGCTCTGAATGTTTCGAGTGCCAGAACTGCTTTATCAGATGAAGCAGGGTTCAAAATGGCTGTAATTGATACTGTTCCTGAATGTGCATGGTTCTCGCAATTAGCGGGTAACTTTAATATGCGTCCTAGAGAAGCATATCTCACAAGCCTAAATTTTTCTGCTTTAAGCCCTTTCCATAACTTCGCAAGAGGTAAACGTGACGGCAATCCTTGGGGTGAAGCACTAGCTTTATTTAAAACTCCAAGTGGCCAACCATTTTACTTTAATCATCATGTTAGCCCAGATAAGCAAGATTCTACAGATGACAAGATGCCAGGTAATACGTGTGTCATTGGAACAACTGGTGTGGGTAAAACAACCCTAGTCATGGCCATGATGATGTTTGCTTGTAAGTATAAAAATCTGAAGGGTGTTTTCTTTGATAAAGATAGGGGCGCAGAAATTGGGATTAGACGGATTGGGGGTCAATACTATGCCTTAGAGCGTGGTGTACCAACTGGCTTTAATCCGTTGCAGCTACCACCGACTGAAACAAATATTCAGTTTGTAGAAAAGCTTGTAAAAATTCTGGTAGGTGGTGTTCGTAATGCTGCCGAAGATCTGGAAATCAGTCAGGCTGTTCGTACCATTATGCGTGATGATATGCCGTTAGAACTCCGCAGACTTTCAGCTTTATATATGAATCTGAAAGTAAATGGCGGGGGGGATTCGCTTCAGGATCGTTTAGCTAAATGGTGTAACACTGCTGATCATGACGGAAATTTATCTTGGGTCTTTGATAATCCATACGATACTCAAGACTTTTCTAAAGCAAAAATGCCAATCTTTGGTTATGACTACACGGAATTTTTAGATGATCCAGAAGTCCGTACACCAATCATGGCTTATCTATTACACATCACAGATTCATTGATTGATGGTAGTCCGTTTATTTATTGGATGGACGAGTTTTGGAAGCCATTAACAGATGAATATTTCAAAGATTTTGCCAAAGATAAGCAGAAAACTATTCGTAAATTGAATGGTCTAGGTGTCTTTATGACGCAATCCCCAAGTGACGTTTTAGATTCTGACATTGGTAAAACAATGGTTGAACAAAGCGTTACTCAAATCTTTTTACCTAATCCTCGTGCTGATTACGATGACTATGTAAACGGCTTTAAGGTCACTCCGCAAGAATTTGAAATTATTAGAGAGCTAGAAGAAAACTCACGCATGTTCTTAGTTAAGCAGGGTAGCCGTTCCGCACTCTGCAAAATGGATCTAGGCGAAATGCGTGACGTTTTACAGATTATTTCAGGCTCTAAGGACAATGTAGAACTTCTCGAAAATCTCATGAATGAAGTTGGTGAAGATCCTAACGATTGGGGCGAACTTTTCTTACAACGGATCGCAGAACGTAAAAAATTAATTTCAGAAAAAGGAGTTGCTTAGTCATGACTAAGTTTTTAGCACTATCAAGTTTGTTGGTTATTTCTACTTTAACAACTGCATGTTCTGATGATAAGGAACAGGTTAAGCAGTTAAAAGAAGAAGTGATGGCTGCACAACAATTAAAACCTCAAGATTTAACTGCTGAACAGCAAGAGGAACTGAAGCAGCGCAAGGCTAGAGCATCCCAAAAGGGTAATATTCTTGATGAATATGATCCTTCTGCACCTCAAAAATCAGTAAAACCAGAAACTAAAAAAGGATCGGGAAATATCCTCGATGGATATAACCCAGATTCAAAATAATTAAGGATTCATAGGGGATTGCAATGGCAATTATTACTACATTAGAAACAAAAATTGATTCTCTATTAGCAAGTTACGTGACAGGTGTTAGTAGTAATATCGCTTCTGCAATTGTTCCTATAGCTTTGACTGCTGCAACAATTTATATCCTGATCATTGGCTACAATATTGCGACTGGTGCACAAGAAGATTCCATTTATACCGCTTTATGGAAGTTTTTTAAGATCGCTTTTGTGGGTGGGATTGCTTTAAGTGCAGGGGTTTATCAGTCCTTTGTTGTTGAAGCCATTAACGGACTAGCCATAGGTTTAATTCAAATTGTTAGTCCAGGTGGTGAATCTTCGTTAGGTGCTTTACTGGATCAAGTGAGCGTTCCGTGGGGTGAATTAATCCAAAAATTAGGTGAGGAAGCTGAATCAGCTTCTGGCGTTTTCCCTGATATTGGCTTGTATTTATCTGCTGCTGTTGTTGCTGTCGCTCAATTCCTATTGTTCTTCATTGGTACTGGCCTATATTTACTGGCAAAAATCAGTCTGCAACTTTGTTTAGGCGTTGGTCCCATATTCATTCTGTGTGCAATGTTCCCTGCTACACAAAAATATTTTGAAAGTTGGCTTTCTCAAACATTGAGCTATGTTTTCACCATAGGCTTTATCACAGCAATTATCAGTATGCTCTTTGCTTTCGTTTCAGGCATGTGTACGCAAATCACTAATAACTTTGATGCGGGCGACATTCTTACTTCTGTAGTTTCCCTCTGTATTGTTGCGGGAACTATTGTAGTGATCATGTGGAACATTCCAACGATGGCTTCAGCCATAACAGGTGGGGCGGGTGTTCAAGGTGTCGGTCGTGCTGTAGCTCAAGCAATTACTAAAGGTCGTGGCGGTAATAATTCAAAATCTGATAGTGCTTCAGCTACTCCTACCACTGGGGGAAGTGTTCAAGGGAATTCTAGCAGCTCTAATAATTCCAATAGCTCGAATACAGGAGGATCTAAGCCGTTATATCAACGACACACACTCTCTAACCTCAAAAGAAACAAATAGGAATTTTTCTAATGAAAAAACAATTGTTAGCTTTGGGTTTAGGTTCATCTTTGTTTATTAGTGGTCAAGCCAATGCTACAGGTATTCCTGTCATTGACGGTGCTAACCTTGTTCAAGCTGTTCAAAATATGGTGGCTTGGGGTGAGCAATACAATCAGATGGTGAACCAGATCCAACAGGCAAAACAGCAATACGATTCCATTACTGGTATTCGTGGTTTCGGTGATGCTGTCAATAATCCATATCTTAAAGACGTGATTCCAAGTGATGTTGCTGACATTTATAAAGGCATCCAACAAGGCGGTGTCAATGGTATGACTTCAGCAGCTAGGAACATTCGTGATGCCACAATGGTTTATGACTGTGCTTCTAGAACTGGCCAGAACTATAAAGCCTGTCAAGCTGCATTAAATAACAATGCACAAACACAGGCTTTAAATCAGCAAGCGTTAGGCGTTGCGGATCTGCGTACTGAGCAGATTGATAATCTGCGTAAACAGATCAATAACACTACTGATGCTAAAGCTATCGCTGAGTTACAGGCTAGGATTCAAGCGGAACAGTCACAAGTTGCTAATGATGCAAACCGAATTGCTTTGATGCAGGCGCAAGCGCAAGCTCAAAAAGATGCAGCACAACAGCTTGAAATTGAAGGCCGATTAAAACGTGCTGCCCAAAAAGGCAACATTCTTGACGGCTACTCTGGTAACTAAACTTTTAAAAAAAAGCCCATTTCTTTTGAAATGGGTATTTTTTTTGCAATTTTTCAGAAAACATTGAATTAATAAAACCAAAATACATTATTTTGGTTTACGAGTTTTATATTTTTTGGCATACTTAGAGAAATAACTCTAATAGGGTCTATCGGGTCTATCATGAACAAACTTAAAAAAGTATCTGCTGCTGAAGAAGCTAAAAGCTATGAAAAAGCTATGGATTGGGAAGCAGATCTTATTGCGATGCGAGCTAAGTCAGAACGTAAAGCTTGGACTATTGCAAAAGTAGCGGTGGGCGTGGCCGTCTTAGAAGCCATTGGATTAGTGACATTAGCTCCAATGCGCCAGACTGTACCTGTTGTTTTCACAGTAGATAAAGCTCAAGGAAATGTTGAATACGTGGGCGTTGTTGATGATCAGCAAGTGAAAGGCAAACAAGAATTAATTGATAAAAATAACATTACTCGTTATGTAACCGCCCGTGAGAGTTATTTCTATCCGTTATTACAGCCAGATTATGATTTAGTCATGACTATGAGTAGTAATCAGGTCGGTAATGACTTTGCTTCACTCTATGAAGGTGATAGTGCAAGAGATAAAAAATACGGCAAAAAATATGAATTAAAAGTTGATGTGATTTCTGTCCAGACTAATCAGGATGAAACAGGTTTTACCGCTAGTGTCCGCTTCACTAAGACTTTGCATTCAGTCGAAGCTAATCGTGATGAACAGCCACAATATTATATTGCAAGTATTCGATATGAATATGCTCCGAACAATCTAAATAAACTGGTAGAAAAAGATCTAATTAAAAACCCATTCGGCTTTAAGGTCGTGGGCTATCGTGTCGATCCTGAACTATCTCCTAACAGACCTGTAGCGCAAGCTGCGGTTGTTGAACCTAGTCAGCAAGTCTATGTTCCGATTCAACAAGGCGGGGCTGTTGTTCAGCCACAAGCTCAACAAGGCGGGGCTGCTGTTCAGCCACAAGCTCAACAAGGAATGTAAAGGATCATTACATGAAAAAATTAATTCTTGCTTTGGGTTTGGCGGTGCATGGGATCTCTTATGCAGCAATTACGCCTAAAGCTATGCCTACCGATTCACGTATTAGAACAATCAATTATGTTCCTAATGATGTTTATCGAATTACTGTCAAAAAAGGCACTGTAACCCGCATTGTATTAGGTGAAGGTGAAAGAATTTTAGAGCGTGGTGCTGCTACTGGATACCCTTCAGACTGTGAAAAGGATGACACCAATTGGTGTATTTTTGCGGATACTGGATCAAATTTAGTATGGGTGAAGCCAAAGGATAAGGCTACTCGGAATAACTTAGAGTTACGCACTAATAAGCGTGATTATAGTTTTGATTTTCAAGTTCTAAATAATGCCAAAGAAAAACCGATGTATCGTGTTGTCTTTAAATATCCACAAGAAGAAGAAGAAAAACGTAAACAGGAAGAAGCTCAACGCTATAACGCTTATGCAGCACAATTAAAAGAAGAAAGCCAACTTACTGAATTTTTGGTTTTACAGCATCGTTTAGCCAATGCTGCGCCTATCCCTAAAAACTGGAATTATCGTCAAGCTGCAAACAGCAAAGGGAAGCACTTTGTTCCAGAAATGCTATTTGATGACGGTCGTTTTACCTATATGCGATTTAAAGGAAATACTGATATTCCAGTCGTATTTATTGAAGGTACGGAAGGGGAAGAAAAAGTTAATTTCCATATCAGTAAAGAAGATCCAAAACTTTTGATTGTTGAAGCTCTAGCTAAAAAATTTGTTTTACGTCAAGGAAAAGGCGTAGTGAGCATTTTCAATGAATCTTATGATCCTGTCGGTGTTGCTCCTCAAGATGGCACTACTGTAGAGGGTGTTAAACGTGTCATTACTGGGGATATGAACTAATGAATATTAATGATCAAAAACCATTAGATGAT
Organism: Acinetobacter sp. YH12249; assembly: GCF_013417475.1. Taxonomy (NCBI): domain Bacteria; kingdom Pseudomonadati; phylum Pseudomonadota; class Gammaproteobacteria; order Moraxellales; family Moraxellaceae; genus Acinetobacter; species Acinetobacter sp. YH12249. The sequence goes on from NZ_VPDX01000027.1 coordinate 25,397, forward strand.
CAACAAGCTCCTGATGAAGAATTTAACGAATCAGAAAATGGCATTGTTTCTGTCAATGAACGTGGGGATCAGGAAGATGGAAAAGGTAAAAAAATAGCGTTTATTGCAGTTATGGCGGTACTTTTTACTGTTATAGCGGTCTTTGCCTATAACTTCTTTTCAGATAGTAGTGATGCTGAAGAAGCAGCCCAATTAAAAGAAAATCAGATAGATCCAAGCCTAGATGCTTCAGCTAAAAGAAGGGATTTTACTAATACTGATCCTGTGCCAATGGATGCAGGTCAAAATGCTCAATTTCAAAGCCTAGATGCCTGTCAGGATCAAAGTATTCCTAGACAGCTAACAGACAATAACGGTAATGCTTTAACTTATAACGGCATGTTGGTTTTTCAATGCCAAAATGGTCAGCAGATTTTAAGACAGCCTGAAGCTGCGCCAGTAGTTGAACAACAAGCAGCAAATCAACAGCCTGTAGTAATTCAGCCACAGCCACAACAACAAGCTCAATATGTACCTTTAAACAATGGAAGCCGTTACGGTGGCGGGATTTTTGTCAATCCTTCACAACAAGGCGGGGCGGTTGGCCAACCGTCAAGCATGAATCATCAAGCAGCTTATAACCAAGTAACAGGCATGATGAAACAGTTTGAACAGGATCAGAATAGTAATAGCCGTTCTGGTAATTTCTCTGGATCTGGTTTGATGTCTTTAGCCCATGATGATGATGAACCTATGCAGCATCAGCCACAACAAGCTACAACTAACATGGCTAATCATTCCTCTAATAAAGTCCAGGCTAGGTTTATTGGGGATCGAAATTACTTAATTGCTAAAGGTCGTGTAATCCGTTGCAACCTGTCAGTTAAAGTCGTTTCAGAAATTGGCGGTATGGCTTCATGTGTCCTTCCACAACCTGTTTATTCTGATAATGGTCGTGTAGTCCTTGCTGAAGCGGGATCTGAAGTCATTGGAGAATACAAAAGTATTGCAGCACAAGGGCAAAGACGTTTAGGTATCATCTGGTCACGCTTAAAAACTCCACATGGTGTTATTGTCGATATTGATTCTCCCGCAGCAGACCATTTAGGAACAGGTGGTTTAAGTGGTCGAGTAGATAACCGTTGGGGCGCACGTATCGGTGCAGCGTTTATGCTTTCTTTAGTTCAAGACGCTATTGCTTACGGTATTTCTAAAGAAACAGGCGGGAACAATAGCACTCCTTATATGCTTCAAAACACTTCAGACATGGGTAAATCAATGGCTGAAACAGTGTTGAATGAAACAATCAATATCAAGCCAACAATTTATAAAAATCAGGGTGATGTAGCTTCAATTTACGTGGCCAAAGATATTGATTTCAGAGGTGTGTATGAACTCCGCGCAAAATAATGTTTTAAGCAAGGATGTAATGGTTAGACAGCTATTACTTCCATTAGAAAAATTCTTAAAAACTAAAGGGGTGACTGAAATTGCAATTAACGCACCTAACGAAGTTTGGACGGAATCTAATAAAGGATGGGAAAAGCATTCTATAAATCTGGAAATGGCGCAAATAACAGCTTTAGCTAATGTTATTGCTACCTATACCAATCAACGGATTGGCCAAGAAAACCCTATATTATCTGCTCAATTACCTGATGGAGAGCGTATTCAGATCGTTCTACCGCCAGCCATTGAAAATGGAACGGTATCAATGACAATCCGTATTCCTGACGAGTCAAACCGATCATTTCAGGAATATAAAGATCAAGGCTTTTTTGACCACTTCAGATATGGGAAATCTAAAGAGTTTGAGCAGTTTAAACCTGTATTACGTACTGAAGATATTAAGCTAGTCCAGTTTTTAGAAAACAAAGATCTTGAGGGATTTTTTAAATTCGCTGTTCAATGTAAGAAAAATATTGCAGTTGTTGGTGATACTGGTTCTGGTAAAACCACTTTCATGAAGGCAATTTGTCAGTACATTCCTAAAGATGAACGTCTTGTCACTATTGAAGATGTACGTGAACTTTTTGTTCCACATGAAAACAAGGTTCACCTACTTTATTCTAAAGGTGGTCAAGGTAAAGCTAAGGTAACTCCATCTGATCTGATCGCTAGTAATATGCGTATGAAGCCAGACCGTGTATTACTTGCTGAATTACGTGGTGGAGAAGCTTTTGACTTTCTGAAACTGCTTACAACTGGTCACAGTGGATCTATTACAAGTTATCACGCTGAAAGCTGTTCACTGGCTTATGATCGCTACGTCTTTATGTGCAAAGAACATGAACAAGCAAATATCTACGATGCCACTACACTAAAGGAATTAGTTGCTTTAACAATTGATATTATTGTTCATGTTGAAGTGAAGAAAAAATACGATGATGAAAGTAATTTAATAGGTAAAGAACGCTTTATTTCTGAAATCAAATTTGATCCTGTTTCTAAAGTTAAGGCTCAATTTGGTGATGCTGAAATTATTGTAGGGGATAGGGCGTGAATAAAAAAATCCTGATCCTACTCCTTGCAATTTTTTTAGCGGTCGTTGGTTTCTTTATTGCTAAATATCTGGCCGGTGTTCTTTATTATTTAGCTAATAAGACCAATCCATTTCCTGAAGTGAATCTGACAACGTGGGGGTATTATTGGGATTTATATGCACACAATGTACCTGCACAAAAGAAAAAGCTGCAAGGTGCCTTGATCGCTTCACTATTTATCACTTTTGTTCTCCCTGCTTTAGTCATTGCTAGTCTGTTTAATAAAAAACAGTCGTTACACGGTGATGCCAGATTTGCCACAACCAAAGAAATTCAGAAATCTGGATTGATGGGAAATAAGGGAATTTTAGTAGGGAAATATCATAATAAATATTTAATGCTTGGCGGTCAGCAATTCGTACTTCTGGCTGCTCCGACACGAAGCGGTAAAGGTGTAGCGATTGTTATCCCTAACCTTCTAAACTATTCGGATAGTGTAGTTGTACTGGATTTAAAGCTTGAAAACTTCCTACTAACTTCTAAATTTCGTGCTAAGAATGGCCAGAAAGTTTATCTATTCAGCCCATTTTCTGAAGATCTAAAATCTCATAAATGGAATCCATTTGATACCGTTAGTCATGACGAAAATTTTAGAGTAGGTGAAATTCTTGCTATTGGTCGAAGCTTCTACCCTGTGACTGGTGATGCTAAAACCGATTTCTGGAATGACAATGCTAATAACTTATTTCTTGGCCTAGCCCTATATCTATTTGAAACTGAAGATCTGCCTGTAACTATGGGCGAGGTTTTAAGACAGAGTTCAGGTAAAGGTAAGCCAATTCAGGATCATATTAGATCTATTATTGATGAAAGAGCGCAAAGTGATAAACCGCTTAGTGATACTTGCCTAGATGCTTTAAACCGTTTTTTAAGTTCACCAGACAATACGCTCGGTAACATCATTTCTACTTTTACCTCACCTTTAACGATTTTTGCGAACCCGATTGTGGATGCTGCAACTTCATCAAGTGACTTTAAACTTGAAGATGTACGCAGACAAAGAATGTCTATTTATTTTGGTGTTCAACCTAACCGCTTAGGGGATGCTAAGAACTTAATTAATTTATTTTATTCACTCTTAATTGATGTGAATCTAAAAACACTGCCACAACAAGATTCATCTTTGAAATACCAGTGCCTAGTCGTGAATGATGAAGCAACGGCTGTCGGTAAAGTAGCGAAAATTGCAGACGCTAACTCATTTATTGCGGGTTATAACATTCGTTTATTAACAATTATTCAGTCTATTGGCCAGTTAGAGGACGTTTATAAAACTCAAACTAGGGGGCTTGTAACTAACCATGCTTTGCAGATCGTTTACCCGCCTAGAGAACAACGAGATGCTAATGAATATAGTGAAATGCTTGGCTATTTCACTTTCAAAGCAAAATCTAAAGGCCAAAGCCGTTCTATGGCATGGGGGCAAGGTGGCTCTAATTCAGAAAATGAATCAGATCAAAGACGAGCTTTAATGCTCCCTCAAGAGTTAAAAGAATTGTCGCAAGATAAAGAAATTATCTTTATGGAAAATACAAAACCTATCATGTGTGAAAAGGCTAAGTATTTTAATGACAGTGCTTTTGTGGATCGCCTAAAGTCCGTTTCTCCTAGCATGAAAGCAATTAAAGGTTTTCCAACTCACAAGCAATTAGAAAAAATTGCCTTTGAGGATCTGGAACTTTCAATTCCTATTCCTGATTTAGACGTAAAGCTGCATAAGGCAAAAATTGAAAAACGTATAACTGAAATTACTACAGTAGAACAGGCTGAACAGATAGATATTTCTAGCTTAGTTATCCCTGAATTTAAGTTAGATAAAACAGTTTTTGAAGATCCAGAAAATCCACAACCTGAAGAATGTCTACAAGTGGTCGATCAATTCTTTGGGGCTGTTGAATGGGAAGAAGATACTGAAGCGCAAAATATTGTCGATGACTTCTTTAGCCAGGTGGAAGCTAGTGCTGAAAATCCAATAGAAAACCTAGTTGCAGTAGATGAACCAGAGCAAACGGAAAACCTTATTGCAGTTGATGACACTGAATTTAGTCATGACGAAATGGAAAATCTGATTGCAGTCGATGAACCAGAACAAGTGGAAAATCTAGTTGCAGCCGATGAATCAGATCCTCTGGCCATGATTGCAGAAATGGAAAATCTGGTTGCAGTCGATGAACCAGAACAAGTGGAAAATCTAGTTGCAGCCGATGAATCAGATCCTCTGGCCATGATTGCAGAAATGGAAAATCTGGTTGCAGTCGATGAACCAGAACAAGCGGAAAATCTAGTTGCAGCCGATGAATCAGATCCTCTGGCCATGATTGCAGAAATGGAAAATCTGGTTGCAGTCGATGAAGGTCAAAACGGATCTATAGAAAATTCAGATATTGATGACGTTTATCAGGCGTTTTCAGACCAAGTTAATTCTAAATAAGGAAACTATCATGAAAAAAATCTCTCTTACATTAATCAGCCTTGCCCTATCTTTTTCAGTTGTGGGCTGTACTTCAAATAAAGCCGTGACCAGTCCTAATGGCTTTTCATCAAAAGCGGTTAATCAGCCTGACACTGTAAAAAACTATATGCAAAGCATAGCTGTATATCAGCAAAATAAAGATTTAAGCACTGAAACTGAAAGACAAATTGCACTTCTAACAGACAAATATATTCAAACCAAAATGATTATTGACGAAGCAGCACGTCGCCAAAATATTTCTAATCAATAAGGACTTGATCATGACTGAAGCAAACAAGGTCGATAAACCTAGTTTTAATAAAGAACAAACAGGCTATACCAAACTTGGCCAGACGTTAGAAACAAATCAAGCTGAAGTCAATTCGATTGAAAAAGCTGAAAATATAGATATTTCAAAAAGTACAAAAGGTATTAATCAAGATCCTGAAGAAACTAAGGTAACTGATACCAAAAAGCTAAAAGCTGATGACAGTAAAGAATCTAGTGAAGAAGGCATACCTAAAGCATTGCTCAATAAATATTATGTGGTAGATGACAAATATCACTTTAAAGGTAATCCTGAAAAAGTAGCTTTTGAAGATTCTGGAAAAGCTTTAAAAACCACAATTGATGATAAACATATTGCTGCTTCAATGGTGGAGGTAGCAAAAGCTAAAAAATGGGAAACAATACAGGTTAAAGGCTCTGAAGAATTTAAACGGAATGTATGGCTTGAAGCTTCAATGAAGGGCATGACAGTAAAGGGTTATGAACCTCGTGATATTGATCTAGCCTTGCTCAATGACATGAAAAAAGAACAAGGTAAAGAGATAGTTCCCAATACTATTGAAAAGGGTAATGAACGCCAGAAAGAGAAGCCTTTAAATGAGAAGGATAAAGTAGATCCAGTACAGGAACGGAAGGAAAAAATTAATAACCTGTCAGAACAGGAGAAAGCTTTACTGACAGTTTTTGATAAAAAAATGAAAGCTGACGGCTTCACAGAAAAGCAGCGCACAGCCAGTATAGACGTTGCGGTTGAACAGCTTAACCAGAAAAAAATGCACGTTGGAAAATTAGTAGATCATGGTGCAGCACCTTATAAGCATGATCCTAAAAATAACAGCAGCTACTACGCCACTATTGAAAATAGTAAAGGTGAAAAAAATACAATCTGGGCGAAGGATCTGGAACGTACTTTGAAAGAACAAAATATCATTAAGAATGATGATATTGTCCTGACCTATAAAGGGTCTAACAAAGTAGAAGTGAATACTAAAGAAATTGATCCTAAAACTGGACTGCCAACAGGCGCAAGAGTTCAAACACTGGCAAATAAAGGGAAGTGGGAAGCTCAAAGCTTGAGTAAATTGAAAGAAACAACTGAAAAAGCTTTAACCAAAAATGATAAAACTAAGCTTCAGATTCAACATAATGCCGATATTCAAAATCAGAAATTTCATAAGCCAAAATTAACGGCTTATGATGCCAATGCTCCAAAACAACAGCCAGTACAGCAGCCACAAGTTAAAACTCAAGAGAGAAATAAAAATAAAGATATATCTCGATAATCTAGGCCACGAAAACACCCATTAAGGGTGTTTTTTATATCCCGCTACTAGATCAAATGGGAGCAGTTTATTTTCTGCGGTCGCCATTTAAAAAGCACAGCTTTTTAAAGCTCACTTGAAAATCAACGGTAATCAGGGAAGGGAAAATTTAACTGATTGCGTCAGTTCGCAAAGTAGACACTTTGCTCTGATATATGTGCTATGGATCTAGATTAGATAGGTAATATAGATGCCTGGATAAACGCTGCAGCTTGCAGCTTTTATCCAAGCATCGGGATTAGACGTTTTAGAGATTATGGACCAGACAATAATATTGGCAGTCCATAATCTACTAAAACCAATAGAAGGTTAAACTTGGGATATTGCTTGTATTGTCCACCTGTGGACTATATAATCAAATTTAATCTGATTAAGGACGGTAAAGAATGACAAATGCAGATTTTAAACTGCTAGTTGAATCATTGGGATTTTACAACCCTGAAGCGATACGCGATTATTTCAAAGCTGTAGGCTTTAATGAATCTATTAACGTCCGACCAATCCAATATTGGTTAAATGGTAAAAGTGTAGCTCTCAATATGCCGATTCCAGATGATGTGGTTGAGCATTTTAAACAGCTTGAACAAATGAAAATTGATTTATCAGGCCAAGAGAAATTTAAGAAAAATTGCTTTCTCTACAAAGATAAATATCTAATGTGGGAAAAATTCCCTGAGCTAGAAGGGCTACCTAGTACGTACCTTAATCAACTCATGGTTCTGGTGAATATGCTACATGGTTATAGGGAAATGCAGTATTGCACAAGCTACTAGGAATCATAGAATGAAAAATCAGGATCTTTCTATTGTCGAGCTAATTAGTAAACGCAATAAAATTGTCTATACGGTTTGCGGATTATTGGTCTTACTGACAATCTTATCTTTTGCCAGATACTTTCTGAATTTTAGTATCCTTTACCTTTTAATTCTGCTTATTCCATTTTTTGTATTGATGTATTGGATGATAAGAGTTACCGAACATATAAAAGATGAGAAAAATTTAAAAGAATCTTCTTAATGAAGTAAGTAAATCGTGCAACTCATGCTCTAGTCTAGGATTTTTAGGTTAAATACTAAGATCAATTGGATTAGAATCGCCTATAATTCTGCATTTATAAAGTTTTAGCATCGGTAATAATTCATGGATACAGCTCTAATTCAAACGCTAAAAACAATTCTTAAGCAGTTTCCAAAATTTTGGAATGGTGAAAACCTCCAAAGATCCCTCGTTATTGATGCAATTCAGAAAAAAGAAGCTGATTTAGTTAAAGCCTTAATCAATAACAGTAAGATTAAGTCTATTTATAGTACTGATGTCGATGGTGTTCTAATTTTTGATTTCGATAAGCTCATTAGCCTTTTGAAATATAAGGAATATTGGGCTGATAGTTTCACTAAGTACCGTAATAAGGTAGGTTTAACAAGTGAAGGGAAATACTTAGATTACAATTCTGATGTTGTGCTAGATTTTCCATTTAAGGATTGTGTTCTTGAAGGGGGGATGACTAAAGAAGAGGAAGCGAAAAATGAAATTTATTACAATGAAATCATTGCTCGTGATGAAATTGATCGTTTATTTTCACCCAAAGTTTTTACAAATACGAAGCGTTATACGAAAGCTGGTATAGAAGAAAAATGTACTCAATTTAATGATAAGGATAATTTAGTTATTAAAGGTAATAACTTAATAGCCTTACATTCATTAAAAGAACGATATGCGGGTAAAGTAAAGCTAATATATATTGATCCACCTTATAATACAGGTGATGATGGCTTTAAATATAACGATAATTTTAATCATTCAACATGGCTAACCTTTATGAAAAATCGTTTAGAGGTTGCACATGAACTCCTATGTGAAAGTGGAATTATTTGTATACAGATCAATGATGTTGAATTTGGTTATTTGAAAGTTTTATGTGATGGTATTTTTAAAAGAGAGAATTTTTTAAACTCTATTTGCATTCAGATGGCGCATTTAAGTGGTGTGAAAATGAGCCATATTTCTACAAAAATCCCTAAAATTAAAGAACATATCTTAGTTTATTCAAAAAATTCTTCTAATATTTCGCTAAATCCACAATATATTCCTGTAGATTGGGATTTTGCATTTAATAGATACCAAAATTTTATTAAGAAGAATGATTCAGAAAATATAGATGAGTGGACTTCTATTTCCTTAAATAATGCACTCAAAGAATCTGGTATTAATCTAGAAAATGATAAAGAAGTTCTTGAGTTTAAGATTAATAATGCTCATTTAATTTTTCAAACAGCTATTAATAGAAGTAAAAATTATCCTAAAGAGCCAAGAAATAAGTTTTTAGATATTGAAGGGAAATATGTATTAAATGGAAGAGAAGTCATTTTTGCAAGTGAGAAAATAAGAGTAATAAATGGAAAAAAAACTCCAACTTCTATTATTAGTGATATTTGGACAGATATAGGAATAAACAATGTATTCCAAGAAGGTGGGGAAGATATTTCCTTAAGATTTGGTAAGAAACCTGAAATGCTTTTAAAAAGAATTATTGCATTATTTTCTAATGAAGGGGATCTAGTATTAGATTTTCATTTAGGATCAGGTACTACGTGTGCTGTAGCTCATAAAATGAAACGTCAGTATATTGGCATTGAACAGCTAGATTATATTGAAGATTTAGCTATAAAAAGACTGAATAACATTATTCAAGGTGATTCTACTGGTATCTCAAAAGAAGTAGATTGGCAAGGTGGCGGGTCTTTTATTTATACTGAGCTAATGGAACTAAACTCCATCTTTATTCATCAAATTGAACAAGCACAAACAACAGAAAATTTATTGGGCTTATTTGAAGTGATGAAAGCTGAAGCACACCTTAATTATCATATTGCTTTAGATCAAGTATTAAATAATAAATATGAAGTAGATGGTGTTGATCATCTTGTATCTTTTACAGATCTTGAATTCTCTCATCAGAAACAGCTTTTAATTGAAGTTCTAGACAAAAATCAATTGTATGTGAATGCATCTGAAATGGATGATCAGCGATTCGCTATTCCTGAAAGTGATAAGACTTTCACTACTAGCTTTTATCAAAAGGATTGATCATGGCTAGAAATACTACTCTGATTAAACAAGACTTTTTATTTAATCAATTTCAACAAATTGATAAATTTGGATTATTTCAGGGGAATTATGAAACGCCTGAATATTTAAAATCTAACTTGAAAGATGACTTACGTTCCTATCAAGAAGAAGCCTTACGTTATCTGCACTATGCCCAAAGCCACAATGAAGCAAATATACGCTTTAAACATTTGTTATTTAATATGGCTACTGGTTCAGGTAAAACAATGGTAATGGCAGGAGCCATTCTTTATTTATTTAAAGAATATGGCTACCAAAATTTTATTTTCTTTGTGCATACCGATGCAATTATCCAAAAAACAAAAGAAAATCTTTTGAATAAACTATCCTCTAAATATCTTTTTACACAATCTTTAGAAATAGAAAGTGAACGTATTGTTATTGAGGCAGTTGAGTCTTTTCCACGACAACCAAGTAAAAATACGATTTACTTGAAATTATCTACGATTCATAAAATTCATGATGAATTGAATAGTTATAAAGAAAACAGTATCACTTATGAAGATTTAGCAGAAATTCCGCTTGTGCTTTTGGGTGATGAAGCACATCACTTTAATGCTGAAACAAAAGCTAGAGGTAAATATAAGACATCAACAGAGTATGAAGAACTAACCTGGGAACGAACAATTGATCGTATTCTTGCTTTACAAGATAAGAATCGTTTATTAGAGTTTACAGCAACGATTAATCTAGAAAATAAAGAAATTTACCAGAAGTATAAAGATAAAATCGTTTATCAGTACGATTTAAAAAAATTTATGACGGATGGATTTTCTAAGAAAGTCATGCTCTTAGAAGCTAATCAGCATGATGATGAAAAGATGCTTGATGCCGTGTTATTAAGTCAATATCGTAAATTAGTTGCAATCAAGTATGGCATTAAGGACTTTAAGCCAATTATTCTATTTAAATCGAATAAGATTGCTATTTCTAAAGCAAAACAAGAACAATTCACACAGATTATTAATGATTTAACTCCAGAGAAAGTTAAACTGCATTTAGCAAGTAAACAATCTCAAATTACTTCATCAAGCAGTATTTGGAATAAAGTAATTTCTTATTATTTAAATCAAAGTCTTATAAAAATTGTAGAAGGTATACAAGAAGATTTTAATGAACTAAATATTTTAAATGTTAATAAATCAGATATTTTGGAAGAATATCCTGTTTTATTAAATACTTTAGAAGAACCTGACAACCCTATACGATTAATTTTTGCTGTTGCTAAGGTAAATGAAGGTTGGGACGTTTTGAACTTATACGACATTGTTCGAATAAGTGAAAGTGCATCATCAACTAAATCAGGAACTGATAGCGAAGCGCAGTTAATTGGTCGAGGAGCACGATATTATCCATTTTTATTGAACGATGAAAAAAGTTTTGTTCGTCGCTATGATCTAAGTACAAGTGATCTTAGTATTTTAGAACAATTGCATTACCATACAATCAATGAACCTGCTTATATTAGAACTTTGCATCAATCGTTAGAGCAAGCTGATATTGTGGTGGACACAGATGGGCAAGGTATCATTGAACACGCCAAGCTCAAGCCTGCTTTTAAAGATTCTCATTTTTATAAATATGGACATTTATTTTTTAATGAAGTAGAGGAAATTACAGGACATGAACGCTCATGGACGTCATATTCATTAGAAAGACAGTATGAGATTTCATATAAAACAGCCAATGAAGTGGGGCTGGATAATTTATCAGGCAATCAAACTACAGTTTTACATACACAAACTTTACAACTAGACCAACGTTATTGGTTCAAAGCCTTACAAAAAATTAGTTTCTTTGAGTTTCGTAATTTAAAAAAATATTTTCCAAATTTAGGAAGCATTCAGGAATTTATATTAGATCAGCACTATTTAGGGGGAATAACTATTAATATTACCCTGCCAATCATGCTTGATCTAAACAAGTTCCATCCTCAAGAAAAGCTAAAATTTTTGGAAACAGTTTTGACAAGAATTTCTGAAAATATTCGTCGTAACTATCAGAAATACAGAGGTACACACCGTTTTATTAGTAAACCGTTAAAAGACGTAATTACTGATTATAGTGTTCATGTAGATCCTAACATGATGGTCAATCAAAGAATTACAGCAGAGAGCACTATTGGCAAAAAATGGTATGTCTATGATCAAGCTATTCTGAACCAGCTAGAGCATAAACTTATTAAGCTGTTAGAGCAGTTTATGCAGAAGTTGAATACTAAATATGATGATATTTACATTATTCGTAATGATGAGAAAACTACTCGTTTTAAATTAATGGAATTCAATGGTGTAAGAGGATTTATGCCTGACTTCATTATGTTAATGAAAGATAAAGTTAATAATGATATTTACTACCAAGTCTTTTTAGAGCCAAAAGGTGATGATCGTTTAATACAAGATGCATGGAAAGAAAATATGCTGGAAGAAATAAACGATCAAAAGCTTATTGTAGTTGAAGGTGATGAAAATGTGCGGTTAGTAGGGATCAAATTCTTTGCTGAAAGTAGACGGCATGAGTTCATTAAAGACTTTTCTGACAAGTTATATGATGGTCAGCAATTAGAAGTACAGTCTTTATTAATTTAAGCTTTCATAATATGAAATGAACAACATAAGAATCCGGTTTTTTGAACCGGATTTTTTTATCTATGACATTTTATGTATTTCATGACGAACAAATTAAAATTGCACATATATATTTTGTATACTTAGAGTATAGCCTAACGGAACAAAATAAAGTCTTAAAAAGCAACTCAAAAACCGTATTTATAGACTTAATATTTAATTTCGGTACAATATGTATTTAATTATCTAAACTCTAACGGTACAGAATGCCTAATCAGGTCGGATATATTCGAGTCAGTTCAACTGAACAAAATACTGAACGTCAATTAGATGGAATCAGCCTGGATAAGACCTTTACTGAAAAGGCAAGCGGTGGTAGCCGTGAACGTCCTCAGTTAAATGCAATGCTCGACTATCTGCGTGAAGGTGATACGGTGCATGTTCATAGTATTGATCGTCTGGCACGTAATACAAATGATCTGAACGAAATTGTGAATAGTCTGAATGATCGTGGTATAACCATTATTTTTCATAAAGAGAATTTGACCTTCAGTCATGATGTAGCACAATCGGCAATAAATAAACTCATGTTTCAGATGCTTGCTGCATTTGCAGAGTTTGAACGCTCCATGATCCGTGAGCGTCAAAAGGAAGGAATTGCAAAAGCCAAAGCGAAGGGCTTATATAAGGGAAGAAAGCGGAAGGTTGACTATGTTGAAATACGAAAAGCAATGGCTGAAGAAAATTCAACATTTAGAGGTGTTGCAGAAAAGTTTAAAGTAGGGATAGCAACAGTACAAAGAGCTTTAAAAGAAGAAACTAATAATCAATAAGGTTGATTAATGAAGACGCTTAGATATTCAAATTTAGAAAAGATCATGACCATTTATACTGAAATTTCTACTTATATTACATTTCATAATGCGACTGGTTTAACAGATATAAATAAATCAATGGAAGATTTTTGAACCGTACCGGGTTTGTCGGAGACCAAGCTTTCTGAGAGAATGTCCCGATGAAAAAAGTAAAATATACCCCTGAAATCAGAGAAAGAGCGGTTCAATTATTGATTGAATCCGAGAAAGATTATCCATCGAATTGGGCTGCGATCACCGCTATTGCTCCCTGAGCAGTATACTGCGCAAGGGTTGTACTCCTGAAACACTACGTGTTTGGTATCAAAAATATTTAGATAAACAAAATCCAGTTAAAGTACAGCAGCTTTCAGACCAAGAACGTATCAAACAACTCGAACGCGAAAATAAAGAACTGCAACGCGCCAATGAAATTCTACGTAAAGCAGCCGCTTTTTTCGCCCAGGCGGAGCTCGACCGCCCACACAAATAATGGTGGATTTTATCCATAATAATAAAGAGCTGTACGGAGTCGAGGCGATTTGTAGAATTTTACCGATCGCACCTTCAACCTATTACCGGACTCTAGATCTCTGTGAAAATCCAGAACATCGAGCAAAGCGAGATTTACATGACTTGCATCATGCTGAGGAGATTAAACGAATTTGGAAGGAAAGTTCAGGTCGGTATGGTGTACGTAAAGTCTGGCAAAAACTGAAACGTGAAGGCTATATTATTGCGCGCTGTACTGTTGCTCGATTAATGCAAAAGCTAGGTATAAAAGGTGTTTGGCGTGGTAAGAACAAACAAACCACCCGTAGCCGAGATGATCAAAAACGAGCGGATGACTTGGTAAAACGTAATTTTACTGCTGATCATCCTGACCAACTGTGGGTGAGTGACTTTACGTATATTCAAACAAATTCAGGCTGGGTTTATACTGCATTTATTATTGATGTGTTCTCACGAGCAATTGTTGGATGGAAAGTATCGACACGGATGAATACAGATATGGTGCTCGATGCATTGGAGCAAGCATTTAGGGCGGCAGAGGGGGCTGGAACGCTGAGTGCGCCCATGCCGCATTGCAAAGCAAAAGATAATCGGATAAAATGTAGCAATTCATATTCGTAAGCGTGGAGTAATCAGATGGGAAATTCCAAGTCAGCAGACAAGTAAGCCGCAACAACCAGTATTGTTGTTGCGGCGCTCTGTAA
>NZ_VPDX01000028.1:0-38847 GCF_013417475.1 Acinetobacter sp. YH12249
TTGTGTATATAGAAATCGTCGTAAACGATTAAACCTGCGGTTTAATTTACTTGCTGGCATATACAATTTAGATTGGGTGAAAGATAAACAATTAAATTGGTTGAAAAATGATTTATGAAGGAAGTCTTATATTTTTAAATAATCAACGACTGCTAATTTATTTTCAATAAAATTCTCTTTTTCCGTAAAGATATTTTTTATTATTTTTAAAACCTCAATATATAAATTTAAAGATCCTAAATAGAAGGATCTTTAAATTTTAAATTACTACATAGATTTGAGTACTTCTAACTCAAAATCAAGCTCCATCATCTTTTCCAGATTTGGTACAATCGCATTCACCCAAATGCCACTATTCCAGACTTTCAGAATTCCATTTTCTTCCTTATAGAATGCACCGTCCTGAGCTGATATATGATGAATAACCTGGGTTCCTTCTGGTATATTTCTCATACAAACCTCCACACATTTGGTTTATTTTTTAATTTAGCAGAAGATTTGAATTTTTCGTTTACATTGCTTTATAGAGTTGTATTAATTGACTATTTAATAGATTAATCATGTAACTTTCATTTTGATATAAATTTTCTTACTCATCTTATCTAAAAATATTTAAATGATAAAAATAAAAAATCCCAACAGGATATGTTGAGATTCTCTATTTATAATTAGCTTAAGCTAACGGTAAATATGAATAATGCTCAGGCTATAAAATCTCGTAAAATGTGTTGATTTATCACTTCATCAAAACTTAGATTTGAAAGATTTTGCTTGTTATGTTTGATGCTTTTATAACAATAACTCGCTGCAATACCCATACTAATTAAAGTCAACAATTTCATTGTTCACCTCAAAATTAAAAATATTAGAAACTGTGAAATTAAAATATCAGCTTGCTTTGTAGTGGTCTAAGCCAGTTTGGAAAGCTTTTGTATGGTATGTAAATCCGTTAAGACCATTTCAGATCTATAAAAATCATTGTCAATTTTTTGCTTAGCCTTGAATTGTCCGATCTTCCCTTAACTGACTCGACAAGTTCAGTAGAAAATGAAGATCATTGAGGATTAACATTCTTAAACGGAAGATCATATTTGAATACAAAAAGTACATCATTTTAAAGCGGCATGGTCGCAATCAGATTAGATACAAAACATAAATTCAAGGAAGATAAATCAGAATCTGCTATGATAGCTTCCACTTAGTGGACTCTTTTATGTCTTCCCTTATCTCCTACTTATAAGTAAAGGAGTATCACAATGGGCAACATGACTGCCACACCAGAATTATTTTATATATTTTAGTAGGTTAAAGTGAAAATTGTCATTCTTAACAAGCCTTATGACGTCCTCTCCCAATTTCGTCCAGATGAAAAACATCAGACTATGGCGGATTTCGTAGACGATCCGGATCTGCGTATTGCCGGTCGTCTGGACATGGATTCTGAAGGTTTGATGTTCCTGACCGATCATGGCGGTTTAAACCAATATATTACCAATCCAGCCAGCAAAAAATTCAAAACTTATCTGGTTCAGGTCGATGGGGATATAACCGAAGAAGCTCTAGAACAGCTTCGTAAGGGTGTTGAACTGAATGACGGTATTACGCTGCCAGCCAAAGCAATTAAAGTCATTGAACCGGAATGGTTATGGGAGCGCAATCCTCCTGTACGTTTCCGTGCTTCTGTTCCAACTTCATGGGTCGAAATTTCAATCTGTGAAGGCCGTAACCGTCAGGTACGTCGTATGACTGCAGCCGTTGGTTTTCCTACCTTACGTTTGATCCGTACCAAAATCGGTTCAATTGATCTGGTTCAATTAGGTTTACAGCCAGGTGAAACTAAAGAAATTGAACCCCTACTTTATCCAGACTTTAAAGATGTGCCTGCACAGGAACCGTATCGTTCGCGTTCTTATGTGAAGAAACCGGGTGGCACCGGTGGTAAACCGATTAACAAGAAAGTAACGAAAGACGGCACCAAGAAAAAAACCGGTACACCACGTATCTGGCAAATGGAAGAAGGTGAAAAACCACGTCGCAAGACCAATGGTACCACCCGTCCAAATACCAAGAGTCGTGGCCGTCGTACACGTTAAGCCACTGCTTAGATCGGGAAGATCAAACTAAAGACCACCCCTTGAGAATGGTTATTCACCTGAACTTCCCCCTGATGCAACTGCATAATGGACTGCACAATCGCCAAGCCCAAACCACCCGTTTGGGCTTTTTGATGCCGGCTGCTATCAACTTGATAAAAGCGTTCAAACAGATGGGCTAAATGCTGCTCGGGGATCTGTACACCTGCTGTCAGCACATCAATCCGACAGCTATTTTCTGTAGTCATCGCCGTGATTCTGATCTCGCCATTTTCCTTTCCATACTGCACTGCGTTGCTGAGTAAATTGGCAAGCGCACGTTGCAGATGTTCCGGATGCGCAGCTATATTCAGTTGAGCCGGAATATCCGTATAAATAGATATATTTTTTTCTTCTGCCAGAAACTCAAAATATGCCAGCAAATCTTCTATGATCTGGCTAAGTTCTAGTGTCTGTTTTTCTATCTGATAGTGGCCATGTTCAACTCGGGCGATAAATAGCATGTTTTCAATCATCTGAGTTAGACGTTCATACTCTTCCAGATGGGAATACAGCAAATTTTCTAATTCATCGCGACTGCGTGACTTCGACAAGGCAATCTGGGTTTGCCCCATCAAGTTATTCAGGGGCGTTCGTAATTCATGGGAAATATCTTCAGAAAATCGGGCCAACTGTTCATAGCCTTGCTGTATTCGGTCCAGCATGGCATTCATAGCCTCTGTTAGTTGCTGCACCTCAATAGTTCGGGATGGCAACTCGATACGCTGATCCAGCTGCTGCACATTAATTTGCTGAGTGGCGTAAATTAATTGGCGCATGGATCGCAGTAGATAGTGTCCCATCAGCCAGGCTAACAAAGTAGATAAAATAATACCAAGCAGAGTGTAGATCACTAATTTTATCAGGTAATGTTTTAAAACCTGTTGCCCTGCTGCGAGCTGCTTACCGGCAATCAGTTGATAAGACTGTCCATTAAAGTCCACTTGCTTAAATGCCAAACGGGTCGTGGGTTGTTCAAGCTTATTATTTTGATAATTCAGCCTGGTGTGATAATCCAATAGAGGAATAGTAATATTTAAAGGATTAATATCAATTAATGTATTCTGCGCATTTTTAAGGATCAGTAAGTTGTCTTCCTGTCCAAGCATATTCTCATAAAGCTCTGGATGTTCGATCAGCACCTGAAAGCTTTGCTGATCAGCCAGAAATATTTCAATCCTGGAAATCCGCAAGGCCAAAGCTTCATCCTGCTGTTGTTGCACCATCTGCTGCATATTATGATAGGACAACCCGCCGATACTTAAAAAAACGATACAGGAAATAAGGCCAAAAGCGATGCCGAGACGTGTGCCCAAATGCATTTTCATGCGTGCACATCCAGCTTATAACCCATACCACGTACAGTATGAATAAGTTTTGGACTGAAATGGTCATCAATTTTAGAACGTAATCGACGTACAGCAACATCAACGACATTGGTGTCAGTATTAAAATTAATATTCCAGACCAGTGAAGCAATTTGTGTCCGGGTTAACACTTCGGACTGGTGTTCCATCAGCAACTGCAAAAGTGCAAACTCTTTTTGGGTAAGCTCAATTTTTTGCTGGTCTCGAAATACTTCCCGGGTTAAACGATTCAGCTCTAAATTGGCCACCTGATACGTTTCGTGTTCAGTTTTTGGTACACGGCGCAGCAGGCTTTTGATTCTGGCCAAAAGTTCGATATAAGAGAAAGGCTTAGTTAAATAGTCATCTGCACCCAATTCCAATCCTTTGACCCGGTCAAGCACATGATCTTTGGCAGTCAGCATAAGTACGGGAACTTTAGAAAAAGTACGCAAGGTTTTGAGGACTTGCCAGCCGTCTAGGTCGGGCAGCATCACATCCAGCAATACCAGATCAATCTGTTGCTGTTCCAGCACCGATAAGGCATGCAGGCCATTACCCACTTGTGTAGTCTGGTAGCCGGATTCATTTAAGCCTGTAGCCAAGAAGCCGGCAATTTTGGTTTCATCTTCTACAATTAAAATATGCATGGGCTGAGTTTAATCAATTTCATACGGCGCAAAGATTACAAATTGGTAATCTGATTGTCATCCATGAGCTTCCATTCTTTGATTATGATCTTCTCAATTTCTATATGACTGAACATTATCATGAGAAGTAGATTAAATCAGAGAAAAATATTTTTATATCTAGCGAGTTTAGCAATGGTTAGCTTAAGCCATGCTGAATTAAAAACGGCCTATATTATGGACTTGAGTACAGCAAATCAGCTTACTGAGAACGTCATGCAAGCTTGTCAGAAAGCCAGCAAACCCGCTGCAGTCACAGTACTGGATCAAGGCGGCAATGTCTTGGCCAGTCAACGGCATGAATCTGTCGGAATTCACAATTTAACTGCATCACAGCGTAAAGCCTTTACTGCATACTCGACTAAGACCAGTACATTGGATTTCATGCGTCATGCACAAAAGAACCCGGATGCACAAAATTTAAATACCCTGGATGAATTGTTATTATTGGGCGGCGGGGTACCTGTGGTTTATAAAAACCAGCTCATTGGCGCTGTTGGCGTTGCAGGCTCTGGTGGCTCTGAACAGGATCATCAATGTGCCGCACAAGGCATTCAACATACTTTAAAACAACTTTAATTTTATCTATCTATTGAATAGGAACAGACCTATGAAAAAAATTATTTTTGGTGCTCTTCTAGCGGCGACAGCAAGCTTTTCTTTTGCACAGAATCCTTTAAGTGTGCATGTGCTGAATCAGGAAACTGGTCTGCCTTCCGCCAATGTCGCGGTGATTTTGGAAGCTCAGCAGGGTGACAAGTGGGTAAAACTGAATGAGTTAAAAACAGATACCAATGGCCGTATCAAAGAGTTTTATCCTAAAGATACAGCTTTACAGAAAGGCATCTATAAAGTGACCTTCAAAACCGGTGACTGGTTTAAGGCCAATAATCAACGCACCTTCTTCCCTGAAGTACCTGTGGTATTTACGATTGACGGTGCTTTGGAGCACTATCATATTCCGTTATTACTGAGCTCTTATGGTTATTCAACCTATCGTGGCAACTAATTCTTAATCCCTAAAAGCGTCATTTTCATGGCGCTTTATTTTGAAGCGTAAAACAGCTGCATTGCATCATTCATCTGGCTTTCGCTTGTTATTTATCTCCTGGAATGTTATTTATGATTCACATAATTAATATTTTTAAAACAAAGTGTATCTAAAAAAGGAGTTCTGCAATGGATCAGCAAGTGAACCAGATGTTTAATCAGGACCGATTAATTCAGTATCTCGGTGCACATCTAATTTCCTATAACCACAATCATGCGAAGATTGAACTTAAAGTGTCTGAACAACATTTACAGGGACATCAGACCTGTAACGGCGCTGTGATTTTTGCATTAGCTGATGCTGCATTTGCCATTGCCTGCAATACCGGCGAATACCCAGCAGTCGGCCAACATTGTGGTATTCATTATCTGAAACCGGCACTGCTCGGTGATACCCTTACCGCCATAGCTGAACATAAAGCCAGTAGCGGTCGCAGTGGGATTTACGATATTCAGATCCTGAATCAGGAAGATCAAATCGTGGCTGAATTCCGTGGAACCTCACGACTGATCGTTAAATAATTATTCTAAAACTTAATGCAATAAAAAAAACCGGTGCATCAACACCGGTTTTTTAAAACAGCAAATGCTAAATTAAGCTTTCAACCATTTCTCAGCTTTAGTTTGATCTTCAACTTTCAATTCAACTTCAGTCAGTTCAGAACCACCATTTTGAACGTCAAAAGTCATCAGCTCATCACGACGGAATGCATGGACAGTATAAGTACCTTCCTGTTTCGCATATTTCTCGACAAGTTTCGTCGTTGCTTTAAGTCCATCAATCGCCACAATCACATCATTCGCTGAAAGGCCCGCTTTCACCCCTGCTCCATCACGACGTGCAGACTGAACCAGCACACCTTCAGGCTTATCTACAAGTTTCAAACCAAATGGTAATGACTTGTCATTTTTCAGCGTATAGCTCACGCCAAATTCAGGTAATAACTGATCTAATGGCAATTCATCAGTAGTATTGATCAGGTGATTAATCTGTTCTAACCAGTTATCACCAGTCAATTCCTGACACAATTCGAAAATAGTGCGTTCATTGACCTGAATGCCATTTTGCGTATTTTCATATAGCTTACGCATCAAAGCGTCCAGACTTGAGCCACGCAGACGTAAACCTAGATCCAGACAAAGTGCAACTAAACAGCCTTTATTGTAGTAGCTGGTACCGGCATTATTTGAGTTTTCATCCTGACGATAGAATTTTACCCAGGCATCAAAGCTAGACTCAGATACTGACTGAATAAAACGTCCCGGGTTTTGCAAATAACGGTCAATCTGCGCTTTGAGCAATGCAATATAAGATTCCTGATTAATCACGCCACTACGGAGCAGAATCAGGTCATCATAATACGACGTAAACCCTTCAAAGATCCAAAGCAAAGAGGTATAGCCTTCTTTATTTAGATCATAATTCACGAAGTTTTCTGGACGAATAAATTTCACTAACCATGAATGGAAATACTCATGACTACATAGGCCAAGGAAACGCTGATAATCTTTCGATGGCTCTTCAGGCTCATCTACTTTAGGGAAATCATCACGCGGTGTAATCAGACTGGTTGAGTTTGGATGCTCCAAACCGCCATAGCTGTTCCCGGTGGCTATGGTCATAAAGGTATAATCATTGAATGGCGCAGAACCGAACATGGAAATTTCTGTCGCACAGATTTTTTCAATGTCCTGCTTCATACGCTGTTCATTCATCGCATGCTTGCCTGACACCACAAACTCATGCGGAATGCCATTGGCTTCAAAGCTGAAACGGGTCTGCTCTGCCAGTTCAAACGGCGCATCAATCAGTTCAGCATAGTTTTTAGCTTTTAAGGTATAACGACCTTTTACCAGACTTTTGGCCTGCATGCCCGTCGCAAGCTGGAAATGTTTCAGTTCATCCGGCAGGAATACTTCTACTTCAATTTCTTTATGCTCCTGACCTTCTAGACCCAAACATGCACAAGCTGGGTTCACATAGAGACGGTTTTGATCCACATATGCACCACGAACAGACAGGTCATACGCGTAGACATCGTATTCCACAGTAATCAGTTCATGATCCGTATTGAATAAACGCCATTTATTCTTTTCAAACTTCTGGATTTGTAGCTGGCGTCCATCCTCATCATAAGCCTTGACTGCTTCAATATGCTTGGAGAACTCGCGAATCAGGTAACTACCCGGAATCCAGGTCGGTAAAGAAAGGACTTGTGTTGGGTCTGCTAAAAAGCGAAGAGTTACGTGAATAAGGTGCTGACGATAATCGTCAAATTCGATTTGATAATGCAACATAATGGGCGATATAAAATACAAATAAATGAGTTATAGCTTAGCTTAGCATTTTTTAGGCCAGTATTGCTTAGCTGTCGCATTTGTCTACATTTCTGACTAGCTATCCTTAAAAAAAAGGCATAGCATGCGTGAAAATTAAATCGTTCATCGACCGGTTGGTTATTAAGGAACACCTTTGAAATACATCATCTCACTGCTTGCAGTTCTTAGCCTGTTTGTGCCTGCAATTTCATATGCTGCCCTTCTGAATATTTTGCCTGAAAGCGTTGAAGCAGAAGCCTGGACCATTCTTGACTCACAGTCAGGCCAGGTCATTGCCGAACACAATGCCGACGTTCAACGTGCTCCAGCTTCCCTCACCAAAATGATGGTCGCTTATATTGCATTGAAAGAAATTCAGGCGGGTAAATTAGATAAAAGTGAAGTATTAACTGCAACACCGATTGTGAAAACAGTGATGTGGGATGAGTCACAAATGTACCTGAAAGAAGGTGAGCAGATTTCGATTGATCAACTTCTGGCAGGTCTGATTATCATGTCGGCGAATGATGCTGCTGTGACATTGGCAGAAAAAATTTCAGGTGATATTCCGAGCTTTGTCGAGCGAATGAATCGGGAAGCAAAAGCTTTAGGTATGGTTCATACCCATTTCCAGAATCCGGCCGGTATTACCATGCCTGAGCACTATTCTACTGCAGCGGATCTGGCGCGTTTGTCGGCAGCTGTAGTCAATCAAACTCCGGACTATCTATATTATTCCAAACAGCCAAGTTTTACCTATAACAACCATTTCCACCGTGCCACTAACCGTGTGTTGCAAGTGGACTCAAGCGTCGATGGTTTAAAAACTGGCTTTACTCGTGCAGCCGGCTATAACCTGGCGCTCACCGCCAATCGTCCAACTTATGATATGGAACTGCCCCACCGTCGTTTGATCGTGGTTGTTCTAGGTACCAAAAGTGCTGCCAAACGCGCTGAAGTGTCGCATAAGTTGATGAATCTGGCGTATACCTATACCCGTAATGAAGTCGCCATTAAAGACAAACAGCTACTCGCTGAATTACCGGTGATCAAATCGACTTTGAAAATGTTTAAGGTTCAGACTAAACAGCCGCAGATTATTACGACATCTTTATATGATCAGAATTATGCCATTGACCTGAACCAGTTCGATCAAAACCATCAACGGGTAATGTTGAATACAGGTGATGGTGTAATGCAAAGCATTGAACCGCTCCATGAAACCCAAACTCATATCAATGTAGAAATGACTGCTTCTGAGTTAATTGCACCTATGGCCAAAGTGATGCCATTAGCGACGATTCATGTCTATCAGAATAATCAGCTTATTCGTACCATCCAGATTGAAGATATGGTGGAACTTGAAGAAGCCAGTTTCTTCCAGAAATTTCTGAGCTGGTTATCCAGCTTCTTTAGCATCTTTGCAGAAAGTGCACCAAGTGCCAAACTCTATCCAATCCAGAAATAAACACTGAATACAGTTAGAAGGCCTCTCATTTGCCTTCTAACCCCCCCTTAAATTTCTCCCTTTTCTCTCGTCAATTTTACCTCCCCTGACATAATTGCTACGTTTTGTAATTTGTATAACAATTCTAATCAAGACGGCCTGCTGCCCATGCCATAGTATATTTGGTCTAAATTTCTCTTATTTTTATTAGAAAAATAAATAGGTTAATAATATATGACAGCACATCGAATCGTAATTGTAGGTGGTGGCGCAGGTGGGTTGGAGCTGGCTACTCAACTGGGCGAAACCTTAGGCAAAAGTGGCAAAGCGCATATTACCCTAGTAGATCAGAAACTGACGCATATCTGGAAACCCTTATTGCATGAAATTGCTGCAGGTACGCTTAATCTGCATGCAGAAGAAACCAATTATTTTAGTCATGCTGCGGCTCATCATTATCACTTTGTGCTGGGAACATTTGTTGATCTTGACCGTAAGGCTAAAGAAATTATTCTGGAAACAGATTACTTTTCTAAAAAATCCCAGCCTAAACAGAAAAAAAATATCAGCTATGACACATTGGTGCTGGCACTAGGCTCTACTTCCAATGATTTTAATACGGAAGGTGTTGCCCAATACTGTCATTTTCTCGACAGCCGCCAGCAGGCCGATGTCTTTCAGCAGGATCTGCTACATCTTTATCTCAATGCTCAAAATCAGACCTCTTCGCG
This sequence comes from Acinetobacter sp. YH12249, assembly GCF_013417475.1. NCBI lineage: Bacteria > Pseudomonadati > Pseudomonadota > Gammaproteobacteria > Moraxellales > Moraxellaceae > Acinetobacter > Acinetobacter sp. YH12249. Next base: position 9,715 of record NZ_VPDX01000028.1, read on the forward strand.
TGAGCTTAAAATTGCCATTATTGGAGCCGGTGCAACTGGTGTAGAACTGGCTGCCGAGCTGGTGATCGCCAAACAAAACTTTTTTAAATATGGTCTGAACAAGATCGATCCAAATAAAGTCAAAATCACTTTGATTGAAGCGGCTGACCGAATCTTACCTGCACTGTCTGAGAAAATGGCTGAACACACCATGGAGCAACTCGATCGTCTAGGTATTGAGGTATTAACCAGTCATAGGGTCGCTAAAGTCGATGAAGACCAGATTTATTTTGCAGATGGTTCAAGCCTCGAAACAGAAATTAAAGTCTGGGCTGCTGGAATTAAAGCACCTGAAGTTCTGGCAAAACTTAAAGAGCTGGAAAAAGACAACATTAATCGCCTAAAAGTTTATGCAACTCTGCAAACTTTGTCAGACCCGGATATTTTCGTTTTTGGTGATTGTGCTCACTGTCAGCCTGAAGCAGATCAACCGGTTTTAGGCCCCCGTGCACAGGTCGCCAGCCAGCAGGCCGCTTTTCTGGTCCGAGCCTTAAAAGCACGCATTAATGGCGAAAGCTATTTACCGATGTTCAAGTTTTCTGACAAAGGTTCATTAGTGTCTTTAAGTCAAAACAGCGCTGTCGGTGAATTATTGGGTCAGGTCAATGTTCAAGGCTTTGTCGCGAAATCCATGTATGTATCCCTGTACCGGATTCATCAGGCCACCATTCATGGCTATACCCATGCTGGTCTGTTAACTGCCAAAGACTTTGTTACACGAAAAATTGCACCCAAGCTGAAATTGCATTGAAATTGTAAATATTGTCCTCATATATGAAAAAATCGTCATTAAACATGTCAAATTGCATTTTTTTGCTATTTTTAGTCTACAAAAATACAATTTCACTTTATGATGTACCCTTAAAAAATTGAATGGATCAATTAATATGACTGCTATTGCAAATAACCTCGTGGTTTCTTTCCACTACACATTGACTAACGCAGAGGGTGAAACTCTCGACAAATCTCAAGGTGAACCACTTGCCTATTTGCACGGTGCAGGTAACATCATCCCTGGTTTAGAAAAAGCTTTAGAAGGCAAAACTGTTGGTGAAAAATTCACTGTAAATGTTCCTGCTGCTGAAGGCTATGGCGAATATAACCCAGAGCTAGTGCAAGAAGTGCCTAAACAAATGTTCCAAGGCGTAGACAACATCCAGGCAGGCATGCAGTTCCAAGCACAAACTGATGACGGCGTTCAAATCGTAACTGTTAAAGCAGTTGAAGGTGACAACGTAGTTGTTGATGCTAACTTCCCGCTTGCTGGTCAAGATTTAACTTTCGAAGTTGAAATCGTGTCTATCCGTGAACCTTCTCAAGAAGAACTTGATCACGGTCACGTACACGGTGCAGGTGGTCACCACCACTAAGACTTCCCGGTCTTTAGCACAAAAAGGCAAAGTGAAAACTTTGCCTTTTTTATTGCCTTAAGATTTTAAATATAAAAAAGCAGGACTACTGCCCTGCTTTTCATCATTAAAATCGCGAATCACTCAAATTACGCAATCATTAACGTTTGTTATAGATCTGCATTGCTGCTGGCAGATTTTGACGCATTGCTGCGATACGCTGACTGTTCGATGGGTGAGTAGACAGGAAAGTCGCGCCAGTGCTACCACCTTCAAGCTTGTTCATTTTTTCCCAAAGAGTAATCGCTGCATTTGGGTTATAGCCAGCACGCGCCATGAGGGTTAAACCACCTTGGTCTGCACGACTTTCCAGATTACGTGAGTAAGGCAAGCCGATACCAATCTGGCTACCCAATTGTGCCACTGCAGCACCACCTTGTCCTACGCCTGCTGCATTTAAACCAATACCCAATGCCAGATCAGTCAGGGCTTGTGCACCAAGTTTCTGTTTCGCGTGCTCTTCCAGGGCATGGACCATTTCATGACCCATAATGGCTGCGATCTCAGCATCGGTCAGATTCAACTTATTCACGATACCGGTATAGAACACCACTTTACCACCAGGTGCGACAAAAGCGTTGACCTGATCAGATTTTAGTACGGCTAACTGCCATTGGAATGCAGTACCCGTCTGGTTCAGCTGGTTGGCATAAGGTTTTAAACGGTTAAAAACAGCATTAATACGACTATATGTCGCTGAACTGGTATCCAGCTGGCCTTTCGCTTTAGCGTCTGCCACCATGGCATTGTAGCTTTGGCTGGCTGAAGCATTTAAAGTCGCAGTATCTGCACCTGCAATATCGGCAATAGTTGTACAACCAGACAAAGTAATGGCTGCGGCTGCACCCATACCTAACAAGAATTTATTTTTCATTATAGTGACTCCACAATAAGCAAAAGGTTAATTTACATTGTAAAAAATTATAAGTTAAAGGCCGGATCAACTAAATGTACAATTACTTCATCTTGTTATATTTTATGTAATTTTAACCCCAATACTGTATCGTAAGCCAATAAATCAGACAGACAATATTTAAACCTAAATATAAATAACACAAAGGTTTAATTTTTTCTTCTAAAATTTCACTTTTACGCTTAAAAAATAGAAAAGCATTCTGTAACAAGATGACCGGTACCAATACACAGGCAATGATCACACTCAAGCCAATAAATGCACCGTAAATAATGTCAGGATCCCGAGTTTGGGCACGGATAATCAGCATCGCAATGGTCGGTGCGCCACCCATCGCGAATAACAAGGAATAGAACATCGTTCCCGAGATATTTTTATGCATCCTGCATACTCATATTTTATTTTGTTTTATTCTAGCAAGCGCCATGCCACTGCACAGCACTTGCCGTTAAGACTTTAGTCCTGAGTTTCGAAATTATTTCTTAGTCTTATATACCGTCATCGCTTCAGGCATCAGCTGTTGCAAGACTGCAATTCGGTCATCATTTGTTGGATGCGTAGATGTAAATTTATTCAGGACGCTATTGCCACGGCTGTCTTGCGCATTCATTTTTTGCCACAACGTAATCGCTGCATTCGGGTTATAGCCCGCTCGTGCCATTAGCATGAGCCCGCCTTTATCGGCACGGCTTTCCAGATTACGTGAGAATGGCAAGCCCACACCAAATTGAGCACCCATATCCAGCAGTAGCCCACCATAACCACCAGCGGACTGCCCGACATACTTGCTACCGATACTTACTGCCAAATCGGTAAGTGCTTGCGCTCCTACCTTATTTTTAGAATGTTCCTCAAGCGCGTGCACCATTTCATGTCCCATGATGGCAGCAACTTCATCGTCTGTAAGTTTTAGTGTGTCGACAATACCCGTATAGAACACCACCTTGCCACCTGGTGCGACATAGGCATTAATCTCGTTAGATTTGATCACAGCCACTTGCCAGTCAAACTTCTGACCAGTCTGGTTCAGTTGATCTGCATAAGGCTTCATTTTCAGGAAAACACGATTTACTTTTTTATAAGTGGCAGAAGTCGTATCCAGAATCTGTTTCTGCTTGGCCTCTGTCAGCATCTGATTATAGCTTTGTGCTGCACTCACATTTAATGTAGCTGAATCAGCTCCCATCAAATCTGCAACCGTAGTACACCCCGTTAATGTGGTCACAATGACCATCCCCGCCAATAAATTTTTATATTTCATGACCTTCTCAAATATATAAGGTCAAAACATCATAAAGAATCCAAACAGGTTTTCAATCATTTTTATAAGCTTTTCCAAATAAAAAACCCTGTGAAATCACAGGGTTTTTATCATTTTCAGCTTAAAGGATTAAGCATCAAACGGATGGCGAAGAATAATGGTTTCTTCACGGTCTGGACCAGTTGAAATGATGTCGATTGGACATTCAATCAATTGTTCAAGACGTTTCACATAGTTAATTGCCGCTTGTGGCAATTGATCTAGTGATTTCGCACCGAAAGTAGATTCTTTCCAGCCTGGCATAGTCTCGTAAATTGGTTTTAAAGTTTCAAATGCAAGCGCATCAGAAGAACCAACACAGCCAGAATCAGCAGCTTCGTAACCTACACAGATTTTCACTTCTTCCAAACCGTCAAGAACGTCAAGTTTAGTCAAGCAAATACCAGACAGTGAGTTCACTTCTACTGAACGACGCAGGATTTCAGCATCGAACCAGCCACAACGACGTTGACGGCCAGTAGACGCACCAAATTCTGAACCTACAGTACCCAGGTGTTTACCAATTGCATCACCTGTATCTGTTGCAGCGTCATACACCAACTCAGTTGGGAATGGACCTGAACCTACACGAGTAGTATACGCTTTAGTAATACCAAGAACGTAGTCAAGGTGTAATGGACCAAGACCTGAACCTGAGCTTACGCCACCAGCAGTCGTGTTTGAAGAAGTCACGTACGGATATGTACCGTGGTCAACGTCAAGCAATGAACCTTGTGCACCTTCGAACATGATTTTCTTGCCAGCTTTACGGTAAGCGTGAAGTTCACCAGTCACGTCCATAACCATAGGCTCGATCACTTTGCGCCATTCGTCGCAAAGCGCAAGTACGTCTTCAACTTTAACTGCTTCAACACCGAAGAATTGAGTCAATTGGAAGTTGTGGTATTCAAGCAATTCTTCAAGCTGAGCTTTCAGATGTTCGCCACCACGTACCAGGTCAGCAACACGGATTGCACGACGCGCTACTTTATCTTCATAAGCAGGACCAATCCCACGACCAGTTGTACCAATTTTCGCATTACCACGTTTTTTCTCACGAGCTTGGTCAAGTGCGATGTGGTGTGGAAGAATCAATGGACAGTTTGGAGAAATGCGTAGACGTTCACGTACTGGCACGCCTTCTTTTTCAAGAATATCCATCTCTTTGATGAGCGCTTCAGGTGAAAGAACCACACCATTACCAATTAAGCACAATACGTTTTCACGTAAAATACCTGATGGAATGAGGTGTAATACAGTTTTCTTACCACCAACCACGAGAGTATGACCTGCGTTATGTCCGCCTTGATAACGAACTACTGCAGCCGCTTGATCTGTGAGCAGGTCGACGATTTTACCCTTACCTTCGTCGCCCCATTGGGTACCAAGTACCACAACATTCTTGCCCATAATAGCCTCATTACATCATGCTGTTAAAGTTGAAAGTCCCACTCAGCGACATGAACACTGAGTAAAACAATTAAAGCGATTAAATCGTTTTGATAGTCCACTCACCGTCCACATTCACCAGCTGGTGAGTTGCATACGGTACCGAGTTTAAATCATCATTACCTAATAACTGAATTACACTTAAGCCTTGTGCACGGGTTGCCTGAATCGCATTTAACAGCGCAGCATCTGTACCCTTAGGTGCTACCACAACTTTAGCTGTAGCAAACTTGCCTGCACTTAAAGCATATAAGTCACAAGAGAAACCAGTTGCCGGACGTGCACGACCAAAATGCTCACCAATACCATCATAACGGCCACCTTGTGCCAGTGCCGCAGCACGGTTTGGTGCATAAACTGCATACATCAGGCCGGTGTGATAATGGTATGAACGTAACTCGACGACATCAATCCCAATATGCAGATTCGGCCAGCGCACCTGAACTTCATTTTTGGTGGTTTGCAGTGCATCAAATGCCTGTTTGAAGGCTGGATTTTCTAATACTTCAGCACTTAAATTCGTTTTTAAGGCATCCAGGTCACTTGCAAAGCGGCCAAGCGTATAGAAGTCTGAACCAAACTTAAGATTTGCAGTAAATTCAGCCAGTTCCGGCAATGCTTTACGTTGATACAGATCAGACAGTTGGCGTTCGGTTGCTTTACTTAAACCCGCTTGTGCAATCAGACTACGGAACAGACCAACATGACCTAAGTCAAGGTGGACGCCGTCGGCCAGACCCGCTTCCTGAATCAGGCTGATCATCAGGTCAACCATTTCCACGTCAGCATCAATGCTGTCTGAACCAAATAATTCTGCACCTAATTGCAATGGTGCACGTGTGGTATTAAATCCTTGAGGTTTCGTATGTAAAACCGTACCCGCATAGCAATAACGAGCCACACCTTCCACTGGATGTACATGCGCATCGATACGAGCCACTTGTGGTGTCATATCGGCACGCACACCAAGCAAGCGGCCAGACAACTGGTCGATCACTTTAAAAGTGGCTAAGTCTAAATCCTGATTCGATTCTGAGAGAGAAGATAGAGATTCAATGTATTCAATAAATGGCGTGTACACCAGCTGATAACCTCGAGATGCGAGGAAATCCAGTGATTGACGGCGCAGGCTTTCGATGACTTGCGCTTGTTCTGGTAATACATCAGCTACACCATCAGGTAATAACCATGTCTCTGAAATGGGCATGTTGTAAACCTAAATTCTTGTCAGCGCGGAATAAACCGCATAAAAAAATCGGGAGCACACCCGATTTCTCCTAGTCTAGCACGATCGTTTAGGCTGTGCATCGCAATTTTGATAATTTTCTCTGACTGAACAAAGGACTTAGATAGATAAACCAAATCATCTCTTTCTTATTAAGAGATAGGCTGAATAAAATTTAATAACCAACATATCAACTTGATTTTCTAATATATTTCCCTAACCAAAACAATGACGAAAAACTTATTCTTGATTCAATCCTCATCTATCTAAGAGTAAAAATTTATAAAATATCAGTACTAGATGCTTAAAAATAATCCTATACAAAAACTCAATGTGGGAACTTAAATGACCAAGAAAACAGCATCATTCTGGTAGAGTTTAAAGGCACTGCAAAGACTCCTATATTTCTTATAAACTTTCTTTCTCCTTCTAGAATAAAACCCGATCATCTCATGCCTCCCTTCCAGCCACGTATTACGCCTTCTGATGCTACTCCTCTGAGTGATTTTCAGCGTGGTGTGAAAGACTGCCTACCTTTATTATTAGGTGTAATTCCTCTGGCGCTGGTCTTGGGCGCAACAGCAGCACAAAAAGATTTTAGCCTGCTTGAGGTTCCCTTGCTGACCGGGCTGAACTTTGCTGGCGGTTCCGAGTTTGCAGTTTTAGAAGCCTGGACTGATCCACCGCATCTGCTTACCTTAATCTTTATTAGTTTTCTCATTAACAGCCGCTATATTCTGCTCGGTGCCAGTTTAGTACCTTATTTAAGACATCTTCCAAATCGAAAAGTCTTTCCGGCATTATTTTTTATGGTCGATGAAAGCTGGGCCTTAAGCCTGACAGATGCACAGCGTCGACTGGCACAGTTTGGTTATCGATATGCTTTTAGTCTGCCTTATTATGCCGGGCTATGTATTGTTCTTTATCTGGCTTGGGTCGGCTTTACGACACTCGGTGCACTACTTGGACCTATATTAGGGGACATTAACCGTTTTGGTTTTGATATGGCTTTCCCCGCCATTATGCTGGTCTTGCTGAAAGGTATGTGGAAAGGCTTTACTGAAGCCAGACCTTGGCTAATCAGTTTTATTTGTGCTGCTCTGGCTTATAGCTATCTACCGGGCAACTGGTATGTGCTGATTGGTGCGCTTGCAGGCATTGCCGCTGCCTTCTGGCTCATTCAGAAGGATGAAGCATGATCCAGATGAGCACTTTTATCGCAATCTTATTGGTGGCGCTAACGACTTACTGCGCCCGGATACTTGGCTATGTCCTACTCAAGAACAAAACCTTAAATAATCGTCAGCGTAAAATTCTGGAAGTAATTCCAGGTTGTGTACTGATTTCGATGATCACCCCATATTTTTTACGAGATGATCCGGCTGATCTGATCGCTATAATAGTGACACTATTCGTTGCATCACGCTTTGGCATGCTGCCGACCATTTTAATTAGCATGGCGTCGGCAGCTATTTTAAGAATGTTACTGGTTTAAATCCTTTATATAAGGCTAAGCCAGCATGAAAAGGTCTTATGACTTTGGTTCTACTACTTTAGCGAGCAGATTTACCAATTCTGCATTTTGCAGCTCAACTTTTTGCAATTTGGCTGTAGTCTGATCCAGTACTTCCTGCTGTACATGCATCTTTTTCGCCAGATCCTGCATAATTTCCAAGGTCTTTTTTAAATTTTCTTCCAGATGTGCCACTTTTTCCTCAACTGGCACGCCTTCCACATTTTGTGAACTCTCATTATTATTAAATTGCAGCCAGATCAAAAAAATCACAGCCAAGGTCAGTAATATAATAAATCCCCAGATCAACATCATGTGCTTGCTCTTATTCCATTTAATTATCTTTATCTTAACGAAAAAATATCCAGATCACAGAAATATTCGGCATAAATCCAGAGCTTTTCGATCAATTACGTTCAACTTCTTATTCATTTTCTTCTAATTTTTTAATCTTGCATAAAAAAGCACCCCATTTGGGATGCTTTCAAAATAGCTTAATCTGTATAAAAGGATTCACAGAGATCCAGCAAACGGTTGGCATAACCCCATTCATTATCATACCAGGCAAATACTTTAGCCTGATGCCCCACTACCAGGGTTTGGGTCAGATCCACAATCAATGAGTAAGGCGAATGATTAAAGTCTGAAGATACTAAAGGCTCATCTGTCACAGACATGATTTCAGCAAAATCCTGACGTGCAGCGTTAATTAATAGTTCATTTAACTGATGATCAGTAATGGGTGACTGAGAAATAAAAGTCAGATCAATTGCTGCGACATTAATGGTTGGCACGCGAATCGAATAACCATCAATCCGGTTCTCCATCTTCGGCATTACGCGTTTTAAAGCACCCAAAGCTGAAGATGTGGTTGGAATAATATTTTGCCCGGAAGCACGGGCACGTCTTAAATCACGATGGGCATGATCCAGTACTGACTGATCCGCAGTCACCGCATGAATTTCAGTCATCAGTGCAGTCTCAATCCCAAAGGCATCATCAATGATTTTGACTAGCGGTACCAATGCCTGCGTAGTACAGGAAACACTGGAAATAATCTGGTCACTTTCTTTGACATCTCGATGGTTGACGCCATAGACAATTGCAGCATCCACCGTATCAAACGGTGCAGCGCCGATAATCACCCGTTTTGCCCCGGCAGTAATATGCTGAGTCGCAGCCTCACGCGAACGGAATAAGCCGGTACATTCCAATACCACATCAATATTCAGTTCATGCCATCGCATTTCCACCGGATTCGCCTGTCTTAACACCTGAACTTTCTGATAAGCATCGCGATAAGTGACATGCAGGTAGGCATACTCATCTTCATAAGTCAGATCAACCTGCCCCGGGAAACGGCCATGAGTAGAATCATATTTAAATAAATGCAATAAGGTTTCAACGTCGGCAACGTCATTAATGGCAACGATGTCAAAATTAAAATCTTTCGGATTTTCAAACCATGCACGCAACACATTGCGTCCGATTCGTCCAAAACCATTAATTGCGATACGTTGCATCGACGTTCCCTACTGCGGCATAAAACTTTGTGCGCCTATATTAATGGAATTATCCAGCTGACTGATAACTATTCAGCTAAATCCACTAAAAATTACACAGAATGTCCAATATTTCATCGAAAAATTCATGCTTTGCTTGAAGTAATCCAGTCTTTCTATCAGCGAGAATTAAGATAAATTGCTGTAATGACAATAGCTTTTGATTTTGCAGGGCATTTTTCTGATTTTTCTAATATTCATTCCTTATAGTTTTATGATCTATAAATATGAAAATCATTGGTTGAACAGGCATTTTCCGTTATAATTTGGCGTTTTTAAATATTTAAGCCCCGCATTGCAGCAGAGAACCAACCTTCTTGTCAGACTGTGATGTTTTTAGCCAAATCGGAAATTATGGAGTGACTTGGTTGTGAGTACTCGTTTTATGACATCAGCTGAAATTCGCGAAGCTTTTTTAAGCTACTTTGAATCGCAAGGGCATACACGTGTCGCGTCGAGTTCTCTGGTTCCTGCCAACGACCCAACATTATTGTTTACCAATGCTGGTATGAACCAGTTTAAAGACTGCTTCCTGGGTCTGGAAAAACGTGACTACGTTCGTGCAACATCTTCACAAAAATGTGTACGTGCAGGTGGTAAACACAACGACTTAGATAACGTTGGCTACACAGCTCGTCACCACACATTCTTTGAAATGCTGGGTAACTTCTCGTTTGGTGATTACTTCAAACGTGATGCGATTAAATTTGCCTGGGAATTTCTGACCGGCGACAAATGGCTGGCACTGCCTAAAGACAAATTGTACGTAACTGTGTATCACACTGATGACGAAGCGTTTGATATCTGGAATAAAGAAGTTGGTCTAGATGCCAGCCGTATTATCCGCATTGGTGATAACAAAGGCGAAAAATACGCATCAGACAATTTCTGGGCAATGGGCGATACTGGTCCTTGTGGTCCATGTTCTGAAATCTTCTATGATCACGGTGAGCACATTTGGGGTGGCCTGCCTGGTACACCTGAAGAAGATGGCGACCGTTTCATCGAAATCTGGAACAACGTATTCATGCAGTTCAACCGTACTGCGGATGGCGTCCTGCACCCTCTTCCAGCACCTTCTGTTGATACCGGTATGGGCCTTGAGCGTATTTCTGCGGTTCTGCAACATGTCAACTCTAACTATGAAATCGACCTGTTCCAAAACCTGTTAAAAGCTGCTGCTGAAATTATCGGTCTAGATACTTCAGATATTGAAGCGAAAGCACAAGCTGAAAACAAACCGGTTGAATACCCTGCTTCACTTAAAGTTGTGGCTGACCATGCACGTTCATGCTGCTTCCTGATTGCGGATGGTGTGAACCCTTCGAATGAAGGTCGTGGTTATGTACTGCGTCGTATCATCCGCCGTGCAGTTCGTCACGGTAACAAACTGGGTGCGACTGGTTCATTCTTCCACAAAATGCTTCAGCCTTTAATTGATGTAATGGGTGCTGCTTATCCAGAGCTTGAAGCAAACAAAACACGTATCGAAGCTGCATTGCTGAAAGAAGAAGAACAATTCGCGAAAACACTTGAGCAAGGTCTGAAATTGCTTGAAGGCGAATTGGCAAACCTGAAAGGTTCTGTGATTCCAGGTGAAATCGTATTCAAACTTTATGATACTTACGGCTTCCCAACTGACCTGACTGCAGATATCGCACGTGAACGTGATTTAACGATTGACGAAGCTGGCTTTGAAAAAGAAATGGCTGCACAACGTCAACGCGCACGTGATGCCGGTAAATTCGCAATCGACTATAACAGCGTTGTTAAAGTTGAAGGCGAAACTCAGTTTGAAGGTTATGACGCGACAGCAGGTCAAGGTCAAATCATCGCAATCTACAAAGATGGCGAACAGGTTGACGAAGTGGTTGAAGGCGACGAAGCATTAATCGTTCTTAACCAGACTCCTTTCTATGCAGAAAGCGGTGGTCAAATCGGTGATACAGGACTCTTCAAAAACGATACCGGTATTTTCGAAGTTCAAGATACCAAAAAATCTGGTGGTGCATTCGTTCACCAAGGTATCGTGACCATGGGCAACCTGAAAGTTACTCAAAACGTTGAAGCCACTGTAAAAGCCGACATTCGTGCTGCAACTGCACGTAACCACTCTGCAACTCACTTGCTACACGCTGCCCTACGTCAAATCCTGGGTTCACACGTACAGCAAAAAGGCTCATTGGTAGCTTCTGACGTATTACGTTTCGACTTTGCCAACGATCAGCCTGTGACTTTTGAACAGCTGCAAGAAATTGAACGTCTGGTAAATGCTGAAGTAATTGCTAATACTCCAGTTACGACTGAACTGCTCGACATCGAATCTGCAAAAGCCAAAGGTGCGATGATGCTGTTCGGTGAGAAATACGGTGAAGAAGTTCGCGTATTGTCTATGGGTTCAGTGATTGACGAAAAAAACTTCTCAATCGAGCTGTGTGGCGGTATTCACGTGAAACGTACAGGTGACATCGGTCTGTTCAAAATCACTTCTGAAGGTGGTGTCGCAGCAGGTGTACGTCGTATTGAAGCCGTAACCGGTACTAAAGCGGTTGAAGCCGTACAGAAAGTCGATCGTGATGTTCAATATATCAATGGTTTGTTAAAAGCACAGAACCATCAAACAGTCGAAAAAGTTGAAGCTGTGGTGGACACTGCGCATCAATTGCAAAAACAGATTGAACAGCTGAATCAAAAATTGGCAAGCCTACAAGCCGGTGAACTTTTAAGCCAGGTTCAAGAGCTTGCTGGTCGTAAAACATTAATCACGACTGTTCAGGGTATGGATGCGAAAGCACTACGTAACCTGCACGATGGTGTGAAATCAAAATTAGAAAATGCAGTCATTGTTCTTGCAGGTGTAGAGGGTGACAAGGTTAGCTTGATTGCATCTGTAGCTAAAGACTTTACTGCTTCTATTAAAGCGGGTGACATCATCAAACACTTGGCAACTGAGCTAGGTGGTAAAGGTGGTGGTAAACCTGACTTGGCACAAGGTGGCGCGCCACTTAACGAGAAGTTTGCTCCAGTGATGGCTGATTTAGCAGCTTGGCTTGAAGCAAAATAAAAACTTCATTTTGTGTAACTGACCCTGATCGGAAAATCAGGGTCATGGTTTATATGGAACAACTATGGCATTAATCGTTCAAAAATATGGCGGTACCTCAATGGGTACTCCCGAGCGCATTCTCAATGTTGCTCGTCGTGTGAAGCGCTGGCATGACCATGACCACAAGATGGTTGTAGTCGTATCTGCTATGAGTGGTGAAACCAACCGCTTGCTTGCTCTCGCGAAAGCCATTACCGAAACCCCTGACCCACGTGAACTTGACCAAATGGTTTCTACGGGTGAACAGGTAACGATTTCCATGTTAGCTATGGCGCTGAATTCAATTGGCGTTGAAGCTAAATCTTTAACTGGTCGCCAGGTTGGTATTAAAACTGACAGTGCATTCACCAAAGCACGTATCGAATCTATTGATACCGATGTATTGACTGAAAACCTGGATGCAGGCCGCGTGATCGTGGTGGCTGGTTTCCAAGGCTTTGATGCTGATGGCAATACCACAACTTTAGGCCGTGGTGGTTCTGATACTTCAGGTGTCGCACTTGCTGCAGCGCTTAAAGCGGATGAATGTCAGATTTACACAGACGTTGATGGCGTATATACGACTGACCCTCGTGTTGCGCCTAAAGCGAAAAAAGTAGACCGTATCTCTTTCGAAGAAATGCTGGAAATGGCATCTTTAGGTTCTAAAGTTCTTCAAATTCGCTCTGTAGAATTTGCAGGCAAGTACCAAGTGCCTTTACGCGTACTCTCAAGCTTCGATAATGACAATGATGGCGCATTTGACGAAGACTTCAAAAACAACGTCGGAACTCTTATTACTACTGAACTGGAAGACAACATGGAACAGCCAATTATCTCTGGTATCGCGTTCAACCGCGACGAAGCTAAACTGACTATTCTGGGTGTTCCAGATGAGCCAGGTATTGCATCTAAAATTCTTAAACCAATTGGTGATGCCAATATCGAAGTGGATATGATTATCCAGAACGTTGAAGAAGATGGTACAACTGATTTCACGTTTACTGTAAACCGCGGTGAACTCGCTAAAGCCAAAAAAATCCTTGAAGAAACTGCTCAAGCGATTGGCGCACGTGAAGTTGCAACTCGTGATGACATCGTAAAAGTGTCTATCGTAGGTGTAGGTATGCGTTCTCACGCTGGTGTAGCGAGCAAAATGTTCACTGCCCTTGCTGATGAAGGCATCAACATCCTGATGATTTCTACTTCTGAAATCAAGATTTCAGTAATTATCGAAGAGAATTATCTTGAGCTTGCAGTTCGCTCACTTCACACTGCGTTTGGTTTAGACCGTGAACATGGTGAATCTAGCGCACGCGCTTAAGAGAACTACAAAATACCGTCATTGTCTGACAGTATTTCATTAAATCTCTACAAAAATGCAGGGCCACTATAGTTTTTTTTATAGTGGCTCTGTTATATTAAGCTTAAGGATTTTCAACAGTCTGGATAGTTAACCTCTTCATTTCATGGACAGGACTTTCTATTCAAACTTTAATTATATAATTTTAGGTTGTGTTTTTTTATTACATTCAATAGATTGCAGGTTTTGCATTTTGCAAGGAGAGAAACATGCTGATTTTGACTCGACGCGTCGGGGAAACTTTAATGATCGGAGACCAAGTCAGCGTGACTGTACTTGGCGTAAAAGGCAACCAGGTTCGTATTGGGGTAAATGCTCCGAAAGAAGTCTCTGTACACCGTGAAGAGATTTACCAGCGTATCCAGCATGAACGTGCAATGCATGAACATCTTCAGCATATTGACCAGGATTATCAGCCTTCTTCTTATGAAGATGATAACCAGACACAAAATAACTTTAACCGTTAATTTTGTATGAATATAAAAGCGGCTTTTAAGCCGCTTTTAATTTGTCTAATTTTCAACTGCATAGCAAAATAATCAGACTTTATCCTGCCTGCTGCTGATCAAGCAACGCTGCCAGCACTTTTTTCACCGGTCCGAAACTACGACGGTGCTCATCAATCACCCCGTGTAAGGCAATCGCTTCAAAATGTGCTTTGGTCGGATAACCCTTATGCTTGGCAAAGCCAAATTGTGGATACTTCTGATCCATCTCTACCATCTGGCGATCCCGGGTCACTTTTGCCAGAATACTGGCTGCCGAGATTTCAGGATGCAGAGCATCCCCACCTACAACCGCATCACAGCTCATCGCAAGACCCTGAGGAATCTTGTTGCCATCGACCAGTACATGTTCCGGCTGAATGCTTAATGCTTCCACAGCGCGGCGCATTGCCAGCAAAGAGGCCTGCAAAATATTATGCTCGTCGATTTCTGCCGCAGAGGCTTCAGCGATGGCCCAAGCCAGTGCTTTTTCCTGAATCTCAATAAAAAGTTTTTCGCGCTTCTTCTCGCTTAGCTTCTTGGAATCATTTAAGCCCTCAATCGGGTTATTCGGATCCAATATCACAGCCGCAGCGACCACCGATCCTACTAATGGCCCACGCCCTGCTTCATCTACACCAGCAATATTCATTTTATTTCCCATAAAAAATAGGCTGAACCAGTCAGCCTATTCAAATTTGATTTTGACTTAGTTTACCGCTTCAGCCACGCAAGCGTTAATAGTATTTGCAACGACATTGCCTACAATAGTTGCACGTGCTGCTGGGTCAATTGCTGCAGTCGCCAAATCTACCGCAGTCACGTTTTGTGGTGCTTTTTCACTCACGCAACCACAAATTTCAGACTGGATATTCTGTTTTTGTGTTTCTGTCATTAAACGTGTTGCAGTTTGCCAAGCCGGAATATTATTTAGTTCAGTAACACATTTTGCATTGATGGCAATTTTAATGGCTGCAGAACCGAGTTGCTGACCTGTACTTGCTTGAGTTGGGGTGCCTGTACCTTGGGGTGCTACGCAGGCAGAAAGAACAAGTGCTAATGGAGCAACAACAGCCAATAATTTTTTCACGGATTTTATCCTTTTTTCAACTTTTAAAATATGCAGCTATTGTGCCGAAGTTTATCGCAATAAGAAATCTAAAAATGCGCCATGATGTCTAATCTGCGCACAGCCAGATTCACAGCCATCACAGGAAAGAAGACTCACTATTAATTTAAGGGTAAGGCCTGAATAAGCCAGCACCCAAAAATCCTTAATTGATAAACTCGCCCATACAGCCTTTTAAGCTATTGGCAATTGCTTTACGGGTCAGCTCTTTTTTAGTTTCTTCATCAACGGTTGCTTTTAACAGGGTTTTAGCCGGAACACCTTCCAAGGCATGCTCACCTACACAGCCACATACTTTTTGCTGTAAATGCTGTTTATTGGCTTCAGCCATGAAATAAGTACCCATTTTCCAGACTTTGGAATCTTTCAGCTCTTGGCCACACTGATATTCAATCAGAGGTTTCAGGGCTTTCTGAGTCATTGAGGTATCTGCACAAGCAGGATTGATTAAGCTAACAGCCAGAACAGGCCACAGGAATTTTAATTTCATCTTTGGTTCACAGATCAGATTAAATAAAAAGGCAGAGCGAACTCCACCCTCTTTGGGCTAACAAATTTACTGGAATGATATTTTAAACGAGTGCCTGAATCAGGCTGATCCATTTCTGTTTTTCAGCATCAGAAATAAATGAAGCTTCAAAAGAATTGATCGCCAGCTGTTTTAGCTCATCATTGCTTAGGTCCAAAGCTTCAGCAATGGCAATGAAATTGTCATTCATATAACCACCGAAATACGATGGATCATCTGAATTCACTGTGACATGCACGCCGTGCTGCAACAGGCGACGGATATTATGCTGCTGCATATCATCTACCACACACAGTTTCAGGTTTGAAAGTGGACATACTGTAAGCGGCATCTTCTCTGCAATCAAACGCTGCATCAATTCTGGATCTTCCTCAGAACGTACCCCATGATCAATACGGTTTACTTTTAATAAATCCAAAGCTTCCCAGACATATTCTGCCGGACCTTCTTCACCTGCATGTGCAACCACCAGAAAACCGGCTTCACGTGCTTTAGCGAAAACACGTTCAAACTTAGACGGTGGATGCCCGACTTCACTTGAATCCAACCCTACTCCAATGATTTGATCTTTATAAGGCAGTGCTTGCTCTAATGTCTCAAATGCCGCTTCTTCACTAAGATGACGCAGGAAACACATGATCAGATGTGAAGTAATGCCTAATTTAGCTTTTGCATCATCACAGGCTTTCTGCAAGCCATTAATCACGGTTTCAAAGGCAATGCCACGATCAGTATGCGTTTGCGGATCAAAGAACATTTCAGTATGCACGACATTATCATCCGCACATTTTTCAAAATATGCCCAGGCCAGATCATAAAAGTCCTGTTCATGAATCAGAACATTGGCGCCCGCGTAGTAGATATCTAGGAAAGATTGCAGATTATGGAAATTATAAGCCTGCTTTACTTCCTCAACCGATTTATAAGGAATGCTAATTTCATTACGCTGTGCAATCGCAAACATTAACTCAGGTTCAAAGGTACCTTCGATATGCACATGCAGCTCAGCCTTTGGCAAGGCCTGAATCAATTCAAGACGGTTCATCGCTACTCCTGATTAAACCTGAGAAAAATAAAAAGGGTGCAAACTGAGTTTACACCCTTTTGATATTCGACAAAAATTAGCCACCAAACATCCAGAACTTCAATGCCCATAGTACTGCGATGATCCATACCATGTATGGAACAGTTTTCGCTTTACCTGTCAGCAGTTTAATCAGCGCATAGCTGATAAAACCCATTGCGATACCATCTGCAATTGAGTACGTAAATGGCATGAATACAATGGTCAGGAATGCAGGAACCGCTTCAGTAATATCATCCCATTCAATATGGACAATACCCTGAATCATCAATACACCGACAAATAACAATGCAGGTGCAGTTGCAAAGCCTGGTACAGATTGAGCCAATGGAGCCAGGAACAGGCAGGCAATGAACAGCAAGCCAACCACAACTGCAGTCAGACCGGTACGACCACCTGCTGCAACACCCGCTGATGACTCAATATAAGGTGTAGTTGAAGAAGTACCCAAAGCAGCACCTGCAACAATCGCAGAAGAATCGGCAAATAATGCTTTTTTCAGACGCGGCAATTTACCATCTTTTAACAAACCTGCACGATGTGAAACACCTACTAGCGTACCAGTAGAGTCAAACAGATCGACCAAGAAGAATACGAAGATCACACCGATCAGGCTGGCTGTAAACAGACCTTGAAAGTCCATTTGCAGGAAGGTTGGTGCCAGTGAAGGAATTTGACCCACTACACCTTGGAACTGGTTATAACCTAAAGCAGTAGAAATCGCAGTGATTACCAAAATACTGATAATGATCGCACCACGTACTTTGAAGTGATGCATTACCACCACTAACAGGAAGCCAAGTAGCGCAAGCATAACAGTTGGCTGTTTCAAATCACCCAGACCCACCAAGGTCGCTTGATTATCCACAATAATGCCAGCATTTTTCAGTGCAACCAGGGCCAGGAACAGGCCAATACCACCGCCAATCGCCAGTTTGAGTGACATTGGAATGGCATTGACAATCGCCTCACGTATTTTGAACATACTGATGGCAATGAAGACCAGACCTGATACAAATACTGCACCTAATGCAGTTTGCCAAGGCACACCCATTCCCAGACAGACTGAGTAGGTAAAGAAGGCATTCAGGCCCATACCCGGTGCAAGTGCGATTGGATAATTGGCAATTAGCCCCATCACCAGACAGCCAATTGCGGCTGCAAGACAGGTGGCTACAAAGACAGCCCCATGATCCATCCCGGTTTCGGATAAAATCATCGGATTAACAATAATGATGTAACACATTGTCAGGAACGTGGTTACACCTGCCAGAACTTCTGTACGGAAACTGGTTTTGTTTTCACTCAGTTTGAACAGACGTTCCAGCATATTTTCTGAAGATGGATTAGGAGTCGTCATGACCTAGCCCCTATTGAGTAAACTTTATGCTTTAAGCATGCCGCCGAATCCAGGAAATTTTATAGAAAACTTCATGAATTTTAAGGATCTGTTAGCAACGAATATGCCAGCTTCGCCATTTAGCGGGTCAAAATGTTTCAATAGCGAACAGTAAGAAAACTGCGCTAGAAAAACTCAAAAAACAATCTAAACAAAAAAGCTGCATAACCCCTATGCAGCTTTTTTCATCATTAGAATCAAATACTTAATTTAAGTAAATTTGATCTAACTTTATCTTTTGCAAATTATAACACATTGATTTCTGATTGCTTCTTAGAATTTATATTTTATTAAAAATTAATATAATCTAGTTCTACTATTATTAAATTTTCTTTTATTTATTATAATTTTATTTTTATCTTTGTACCTGATTCCCTAATCAAAGAGCTTAGTGCAAATCTATTAAGGTCGGGGCCGATTTGCATTCAGCAATTTAGTTGAATGTTGTACTTCTTTCAGAATCTGATGAAGCTCTTCATGTTTTTTTGTTTCGGCCTGTTGGTGAACACAATAACCGAGTAAACCCACCATCAGCACAAAAATAGGAATTGTATAAATTTTCATTTTTGTAGTTGAGTTATGTAACAGCATTGAAGTTATGCTAACAAAATAACAATAAAATTGTGACATAGTTTACAAAAAATCCGATAAAATGCAGTTTTTTCAAATATTTAGGGTCTTTTCATTCTTCGTTTTTTTATACTTCTTATTCAATTAATCATAATTTTTTAAGTCATAATTTTTTTATTTTTTAGTCACTTTTTGAATATTAAAAGAAATTAATTAGTTGATTCTATTTTTTATTTCATTAAAAATTTATATTTACTATATAAATTTATCGAGTGAAAAATATCTTTTAAAGCTCACTATAGCTTGCATTATTTTATTTAGCTTTTCTTTTAAAAAAATTCTTCATTTCCTGTTAAAAATTCTTCTAAATAAATGATATTTTGAAAGTTCCTTCCCTATTCTTTAATTTTTATTCAATTCAACCCAATATTACTAAACTTAAATCCACCCAAGACTTTTAAGAAAATTTCTTCATTCAGTCTTGGGTGAATCTTTTATCTTAAGCAGCCAGCTGCTCATCACGTTTAAATACCAACTCACCTTTTAATGAACTTTCAGCATCAAAATAATACCCATCGGTATTAAAGGCTTTTAAGTCTTCAGTTCGTTTGATCTTGTTTTCAATGATAAAGCGCGCCATTAAACCACGAGCTTTCTTGGCATAGAAGCTGATGACTTTATATTTGCCATTTTTCTGATCTAAAAATACCGGCTTGATGATTTCAGCCTGAATTTTGCTTTCTTTCACTGCCTTGTAATATTCATCAGAGGCAATATTGACCAGAATTTCAGACTCTGCTGCTGCCAGATCATGATTGATCAGGTCAGTGATGGTTTGTCCCCAGAACTCATAGAGATGAGCACCACGTGGGTTAGTCAATTTGGTTCCCATCTCCAGACGGTAAGGCATCATCAGATCCAGCGGACGCAATAAGCCATATAGGCCGGATAACATACGCAGATGGTTCTGTGCGTAATGAATCTGATCCTGCTTTAACTGGTAAGCATCCAGACCGGTATAAACGTCCCCTTTAAAGGCAAAGATTGCCTGACGAGCATTGGAAAAATCAAAATCTGGCTGCCAGTCTCTAAAGCGTTCCGCATTCAGATTGGCAATTTTTTCACTGACGCTCATTAAGCTGGCAATTTCAGTTGCGGATAACTTGCGGGCAACTTCTATCAATTCCTGGGAATGTTCCAGCAATCTTGCCTGAGTAAATTGATCGGTAGGTAAAGGTGTTTCGTAATCTAAAGTCTTGGCTGGTGAAATTAAAGCAAGCATAGCAACCTGGTTAAAAAATGATTAATCAAACTATATCAGTAGACTTATTTTAATTCCAATTCATGTTTTTATTTATCATAATCGTTAAAATAGAAAATTCTCCTGCAATTTATCGGTTTTCTATGTCCGAACCAATCTTCCTCCAAGGCCCTGCTGGCCAACTTGAGGTTTTTGTGGATTATCCTCAGGGTGAAGTGAAAGGATTCGCGATTGTTTGTCATCCCCATCCATTACAAGGTGGCACACCACAACATAAGGTTCCGGTGTTACTGGCACAAATGTTTTTAGAGCGTGGTTGTGTTGTCTATCGTCCAAGTTTCCGTGGTTCTGGTCAAAGTGCCGGTCTGCATGATGAAGGCTTTGGTGAAACGGATGATATACTTGAAGTCATTAAATATGCGCGTCGCCAACATATTGGCCTGCCTTTCTTTGCAGGCGGTTTCAGTTTTGGCGCACATGTCATGGCCAAGTGTTACGCTGCCCTGCCCGTTGAACTGCAACCTTCAAAAGTGATTTTGTGTGGCCTACCGACTGCGACCGTAGCTGGCCTACGTCACTATGTTACTCCACAGATCAAAGGTGATATTTTATTTATCCATGGTGAAGCGGATGATGTCACGCTTTTATCCGACATGATTGAATGGGCCAAGCCTCAACGTCATCTGGTCACGATCTTGCCTGGCGCAAATCATTTCTTTACCGGTTATTTAAAACAGCTTCGGATTGCGATGAGCCGTTTCCTCGCATTAAGCTGATCAAAAAAAACCTCATCGAATGATGAGGTTTTTTTATTCAGAAATAAAATCTTTAGCATGAATTTCATAAATTACAGCCCGATATTTAGGTTTATCTAGGTGGTTGGTAATTTTTCCACCTACACGTTCTGCAATTTTTCGGCTAGCCCAGTTTTCTTCGGCTACCGGATAGCTCAAAGCTTTGATCCCTAATGTATTGAAAGCATAGGCCACAATGCAACGTACTGCCTCATGTCCATAATGATGACCATGCGCCTTTTCACGAATCCAGATACCCACTTCAGGTATTTCATCATGCAGTCGATGTAAACCACATAGTCCGATAAATTCATGTCTTTCAATATGACGGATCACAAAGATATATTCTTTATGATCAGCCATATTGTTTAGCCAGTTTTGCCAGACTGTTGCAAATACCTGTTCAGATTCCGGTGCATCCCATGCCATAAAACGGGTCAGACTCGGGGTAATCGAGGCATAGGCTTCCGCAGCATCAGATGGCTTAAAATAATCTAAAACAAGACGTTCACTTTGTAGTATGGGCAAAACCCTTTGCATTTGTTGAACTAGTTCTTCCACTCAAACTCACTAAAACTTTCTTGTTCTTTCAATGATGCTTCAACGGCTTGTGCCAACTGATTTAATAAACTTTGTTCTGTAATCCGGTCCAGCCAGTCCTGTTCTTCATCCGGATAAGAAGCAATTTCACAAATCAGGTGCCCTTCCTGATCTCGTGTCTCACAGCTCACTGATAATGGCAACTCGTGTTCATCGACACTTACGGCCACTTGTGCGCCACTTTGCGCCAAGGTTTTAAAGCCATATTTACAGAGTTCTTCCGTCAGCAGATGTGCCACATATTCCTGAGCCTGCTGACTGCCCTGTAACTGTTCCTGGCTCTGAGGGTTGGCCATAAATTTTAATTTTCGCATTGCTACATCCAAATGGCTTTTTTGTTGTATGGTTTTAGCATAAGCCAATATAAACAAAACAGCCAAGCAAAAGCTTGGCTGTTTCATGTAAATTTTAGAATTATTCTGTCACTTCAATCGTCAGACCGGCTTGAGAAGTCAGTTCAGTGAAGGTTGGGAAGCTGGTTGCGACGGTTTCAGTCCCAACAATCTTAATTTCACCTGAGTTACGCAGACCTGCAATCGAGAAGCTCATTGCAATACGGTGGTCATGATGCGATTCAATTTCACCGCCAGTAAAGATTGGTGACCAGTCGCCTGTCTTACCTTTACCTTCGATGATGATGCCGTCATCAGTTGGTGTGCAATCAATACCCATGGTTTTCAAACCATCAGCCATCACCTGAATACGATCCGATTCTTTGACACGCAGTTCAGCAGCACCAGTTAGAATCGTTTGGCCTTCTGCACATGCAGCAGCAATGAACAATGCCGGGAATTCATCAATTGCTAGTGGCACTTGGTCTTCCGGCATATGAATGCCTTTTAAGGTACGTGTACCGCGAATACGAATATCTGCAATCGGTTCACCGCCAGCGATGCGTTCATTTTCAACGCTGATGTCGGCTCCCATCTGTTTTAGGATTTCGACGACACCAGTACGAGTTGGGTTAATCCCCACAGCTTCCAAAGTCACATCTGAATTTTCAGTAATCGCTGCACCGACCATAAAGAAAGCAGCAGATGAAATATCCGATGGGACTTGGATATTGGTTCCGACCAGCTTGCCACCACCTTGCAGGGAAATACGGTTACCTTTAGTTTTCACTTCATAACCAAACGCACGCAACATACGTTCAGTATGGTCACGGGTTGGTTCAGGTTCAGTCACTGAAGTTTCACCTTCTGCCCAAAGACCCGCCAGTAGAATACCTGATTTCACCTGAGCTGATGCCATTGGCAGGTCGTATTGAATACCTTTCAGGTTCTGATTACCGGTAATCGATACTGGTGGTGTACCACGTTCACCCGTAGTTTGAATCTGTGCACCCATCAGACGTAATGGTTTTGCAATACGCTCCATTGGACGTTTAGACAGCGAAGCATCACCGGTCATCACCGAGTCAAATTTTTGTGCTGACAGCATACCAGACAGCAGACGCATCGAAGTACCTGAGTTACCCATATACAGTGCAGACTTCGGTGCTTTCAGGCCATGCATACCCACGCCATGAATGGTCACTTCACCATTTTTAGGACCTTCAATGCTTACACCCATATCACGGAACGCCTGTAAAGTTGCAAGGGCATCTTCCCCCTCAAGGAACCCGGTCACATGCGTTGTGCCTTCAGCGATGGCACCAAACATGATGGAACGGTGTGACACAGATTTGTCACCTGGCACGGTAAATTTACCCTGGAACGTCTTGGCACCTGGTTGAATGGTAAATTGTTGTGTCACTTTATTTTTCTCCATGAGAGGTTTCTTGGCGAGCATATGATTGAAGTGCTGGCGAGCCGCCTGCGCATGCCCCAATAAGCCCATTAAGGCTTGTGAATCTTCATCTTCAATCAGCTTACGGATAATCGCGAGTTGAACTTCAAAGCCGTCCACGGCATTGAGAATCGCCTTTTTATTGGCAAAAAAGATGTCATGCCACATTTGTGGATCACTGGCAGCAATACGCGAGAAGTCGCGGAAGCCACCGGCAGCATAACGAAAAATATCCAGATTGTCTTCGCGCTTGGCCAGTTGTTCGACCAAGTTGAAGGCCATCAGATGCGGAAGATGACTGGTATGGGCCAGCACTTCATCGTGCTTTTCCACATCCATACAAATCACTTCCGCTTTGGCCGCTTGCCACAGTTGAATCAGTTTATCGACCGCCCATTGTCCGCTGCTTGGCAACGGTGTCAAAATTACCTTGTGATTAGCGAACAGATCCACCTTACCCGCATGCACCCCGGTATGTTCAGCACCCGCAATCGGATGCCCTGGCACAAAGCCAGCCGGCAGTTTTTCACCAAACACCGCTTTGGCTGCTTCTACCACATTACCCTTGGTACTACCCACATCGGTGATAATGGCGCCCTCAGCCAGATATGGCTTGACGGTTTCCAATACCTTTTGCGTAGCACGTACCGGTAAAGCCAGCACCACCAGGTCTGCCCCTTGAACAGCTTCTACGGGATCTGCATAGCCGTGGGAAATCAGACCGAGTGCCTTGGCATCTTCCAAAGTTTTTTGTGAGCGGGTCGATGCCACGATGTCATTGGCTAAATGCTCGGCCTGAATGACACGCGCCAGACTTGAACCAATCAGTCCAAGTCCGATAAAGGCAACTTTTTCAAACAGTGGCTGCGACATAACTTACGCTTTCGCCTCTAAGCCAAGTACTTTACCTAATGCAGCAAGGAATTTGGCATTTTCAGCTTCAGTACCAATCGATACACGCAGGTGGTTTGGAATACCCACTGGACGTACGATCACGCCTTCTTTCAACAACTTGTTAAATGTTTCAGCTGGATCAGCCTGTACATCGACCAAGATGAAATTCGCGCGTGAAGGTACATAGTTCAGGCCCAAAGCTTTGAAGCCAGCTTCAAGCTGTGCCATACCTGCTTTATTTACTTCACGAGATTTCTCGATGAATGCTTCGTCTTTCAGTGCAGCCACCGCAGCAACCATCGCCAAGTGGTTCACGTTAAATGGCTGACGGATACGGTTCAGGTAATCAGTCACTTCAACAGAAGCCAGGGCAAAACCAACACGCAGTGCAGCCAAACCATAGCACTTAGACAGCGTACGGCTGACAATCAGGTTTGGATACTGTTTCAGGAATTTTAGGCTATTGAAGTTCTCTGGGAAATATTCCACATAGGCTTCATCTAGCACCACGATCACGTTCGCAGGAACTTTCTGCATGAATGCTTCAAATTCAGCTTCTTCAAACCAGGTCCCTGTCGGGTTATTCGGGTTTGCAATAAAGATCAGCTTGGTGTTGTCTTTTACCGCAGCCGCCATCGCTTCAAGGTCATGTGAGAAACCTTTAGCAGGTACTTCGATCGCTTCAGCGTTAATCGCTTGAGTCACCAGTGCATATACCGCAAACGCATGCTGGCTATAAATCACTGAATCTTTTTCAGAAACAAATGCACGGGCGAATATTTCCAGTAAGTCGTTTGAACCATTACCTAAAGTAATCTGGTTATGATCAAAACCGAATTGTGTCTTGATCTGATCTTTCAGGATAAAGCCACCGCCATCCGGATAACGGCCAATTTCCGCCAGTTCCGCAGCCACTGCTTCTTTGACTTTATCTGAACAGCCCAGCGGGTTTTCATTTGAAGCCAGTTTTACGATATCAGTGATGCCCAACTCACGCTCAAGTTCACTGATCGGTTTACCTGGTTGATATGGCTTTAATTTAGAGATGCCTTCATTGGCTGGGACAAACGACATTTTATACTTCCGATTTACAGATGAAACAGTGGTTAGCACCCTCGCACTAACCACGAAAGGCTGCTTTTATAAAACAGCTGCAGGATATGAACCAAGCACGCGGACTTCTTTCACAAACGGACGAATTTCTTCGATCGCAGCTTTAACATTTTCCTGCTCAATATGACCTTCAAGATCGATAAAGAATACATAAGCCCATTTTTCAGGAAGTGCAGGTCGAGTTTCAATACTGGTTAGACTAATGTTGTGTTTGGCAAATGGAGCTAAAATTTCCAGCAATGCACCGGCACGGTCATGCGCAGACACCAATAATGAAGTTTTATCATTACCGCTTTGTGGCACTTTCTCGCGACCAATCACCAGGAAGCGTGTTGTGTTCTCTGGATTGTCCTCAATATTGCTGTGCATAATCTCAAGATTATAGATATTCGCAGCAATTTCAGAAGCAATCGCAGCAGAATGCCATTCATTCTGAATACGGCGCGCAGCTTCAGCATTTGAACTGAGTGCCACACGTTCTACACCTGGATAATGGGCATCCAGCCATTTACGGCACTGAGCCAGAGTTTGCTGATGTGCATAGATCTGCTTAATACTGTCTTTACGGGTATTTTCAGAGATCAGGAACTGGTGATGAATGGGTAATTCTACTTCGCCAATCACATTCAGATGCGAAGTCTTGAAACAGTCTAAAGTGTGGTTCACTACCCCTTCAGAGGAGTTTTCAACAGGCACCAGACCATAATGTGCACTGCCCGCTTCTACTTCACGGAATACTTCATCAATGGTGGGTAATGGACGAACCACAGCATCATGACCAAAATGTTTCAATACTGCTGAGTGTGTGTAGGTACCAACAGGTCCCAAAAATGCAATACTTTGCGGTGCTTCAAGCGCCAAACAAGCCGACATGATCTCGCGGAACAGACGTGCCATCGTCGTATCTGACAATGGTCCTTCATTGCGCTCCATAACATTGCGCAAAACCTGTGCTTCACGTTCCGGACGGTAAAACAGCGGATTTTCTTCAGATGCGAATTTCGCTTTTGCTACAGCCTCAGCCAAACGTGCACGACGGTTAATCAATTGCTGGATTTGTTGATCAACTGAATCGATATCTTCACGAATTTTAGCCAAATCTAAAGAAGCCGTTGTGTTTTGATCGTCGTTGATCATCGTGATGTCGCCCTTCATAAACCTTATCTGTGCAGTATAACAATTAGTGCGCTGCAAATGTTACACAATATAACTTTAGTAGATTAATTCTTAAAAACAGGGATTTGATTTTAACCGTTCATCGCTTTAGTCATATCTGGTAACATTTCTTTCAGCATTTTCGCATCTTTTACATTATCAAATTGTAAACTTTGCCCGCCCATCTTAACTGATTTTTATCAAGATGAAATATCACTATTTCTTAATCTACATAACGATTTTAAGCATAAGAAAATAAAAATAAAGCCATCTCGATTCCTCTAGTTTAACTACTTAAAATCTGAGTGACAGTTCACAATAAAATGCACATAGAAAACTGTTTTTTTGATCATTTTCCTTTGATTTAATTGGATTTTTTACACTAAATCACTATTTGGTTACAAAGCAGAGACGTTTTTTAAACCTTAAATCGCTAGTCTAATTTAAAACTATATTGGGGGTGCCTATAATGCCAAAAAGAATAGCGGTACTTGTAACGAATAATTTTGAAGATCTTGAATATACTGAGCCTGTTGCAGCCTTACTTGCTGCAGAGCACAGTGTCTGTAATATTGAACTGCATGCCGGAAAAGTCGTACATGGACTACATGGCCAGTCGAGTGTGACCATTGATCGGGGAATTGATCATATCAGTATTGATGATTTTGATGCCCTGCTCATTCCGGGCGGTGAATCACCAGTGTCCCTCGCCAACGATACGCGAGTCTTACATTTCATTCAGGCTTTTAATGAGGCCAAAAAGACCATTTTTAGTCTTTGTGACGCATCTTTATTACTCAGTGAGGCTGATGTTTTAAAGAACCGCATCATTACCAGTATCCGTGCGCATGCACCTCGGGTACAACATGCGGGTGCGACGTATTATGATGTTGAACTGGTCAATGACAATAATCAGCTGATTTCATCTCGAGTGCCAAATGATTTGCCAATTTTTATTCATGAATGTCTGGATGTACTAAAATCTTAAAATAATAAAATATCTAGATTTCAAGAATATTCTTTCTATAAAAAAAGAGTCCATTTCGGACTCTTTTTTTATCTGTTGATTTTTAACGTCCAAGCAGACCACGTGCAACAATTTCTTTCATGATTTCATTGGTACCGCCATAGATCCGTTGAATGCGGGCATCAACAAAGAAACGCGAAATCGGATATTCAGTCATATAGCCATAACCACCAAAGAGCTGAAGCAGATTGTCAGCAACTTTCATTTGCATATCTGTTGAGAAGCTCTTTAACGCTGCTGCAGTTTCAACATCCAGCTTGCCTTGCATATACAACTCAACATTCTGGTTATAGAAAGCTGCTGTTGCCAGCTCGTCAATCTTGGCCTGTGCCAGTACAAAGCGGGTATTCTGAAACTGACCAATCGCCTGACCGAAGGCCTGACGCTCTTTGACATATTGAGTCGTTACATCAATCGAGCCACGAATGGCGCCCAGTGCAGTAGCAGCAATAGCAGTACGTTCACGTGGGAGTTCCTGCATCAGATAGACGAAGCCCTGACCTGGCTGACCCAGCAACTGATCTTTCGGTACTTTGACATTATCAAAGAACAGCTCTGAAGTATCCTGTGAATGCAGACCAATCTTGTCCAGATTCTTGCCTTTTTTAAAGCCTTCCAGATGCGTATCCACCAGCATCAAAGACACACCTTTGGCGCGTGCTTGTGGATCGGTTTTCACGGCTAATACGACTAAGTCAGCATGCTGACCATTGGAGATAAAAGTTTTAGAACCATTCAACAGATAATGGTCACCCTGCAAGATGGCATTGGTTCGCATGGCTTGCAGATCAGAACCTGCACCCGGCTCAGTCATGCCAATCGCACCGACCACTTCACCAGATACCATTTTCGGTAGCCAGTATTTTTTCTGCTCTTCTGTACCGATATGCAAGATATACGGCGCTGCGATATCCGAGTGACAAGACAGGCCGGTTGAGATGGCGCTATAGCCTGCTCGAGCTGACTCTTCGATTAACATCAGGGAATAATGAGTCGGAACACCATAGCCACCATATTCTTCCGGGACATCGACACACAAAAAGCCATTTTCGCCCATGGCATTCCAGACTGAACGCGGCATCATGCCTTCACGCTCCCACTCTTCATAGTAAGGCGCTACATGTTCATTCATAAAGCGTTTGAAATTGTCGCGGAAAAGTTCCAGGTCAGCATCGTAAGCCAGCATTCTTTTATCCTTATCGTGTTTATCGTTTTATTTCCTGTGCACAGGCTAACTATTTTTAGAAAGGCTGTCATGTACCTGACTTATTTTTTTGCTAACTTCACAGTCAGATAAAAATAAAAAAGGAAGCCGAAGCTCACTGCTGTCCCATAGTTTGCTTTAAATAAAAAAACCTGAGTCCTAACAGTTAAAATATGAGTGCAAACAAACACTTTAACGACCAGGATTCAGGTTTTGTCACATCAGAATACCGTATTTCATGAG